>NZ_CAXAOY010000028.1:0-48212 GCF_963970975.1 Pseudomonas sp. RA_15y_Pfl1_P11 | reverse complement strand
TGATCGGTTGCCAAGCCTTGGGCGCAGATGTTGAGCCGCCTAGCGACCTCGTGCACCGGTTCGTCGCGAAACAGCGCCATGCCAAGCACAAGCCAGAGCACTTGATCGGCAGGCAAACGACGGCGCCTGATGGTTGCCTGACTGGAGAGATCCAACGCAGATGCCACCCACTCAACGGGGATATTTTGAGTGAAGGTACTCAGGTCAGAAAAGTTGAAAAGGTCGCCGAGGTCGAGCAGGTGCTGCTGAACAGACATAAAAAATCCGATGCCAGATATCTGGCATCGGATTTTCTAGGAACTTCGACGTGAGCTCAAATGCTTAAGTGAACAGCATTAGCCTCTCGTAGGCGGCTTTTTTGTGTGCGAGAGTTTAATCGGCGATGTGCAGAACCACTGCGCCGACCAGTACCAGCACAACCCCCAGCACCTGCACCGCCGACAACCGCTCCTTGAAAAACACAAACCCCAACATCGCCGCAATCCCGCCCGACAACGTACTGATCACCGTCACCACCGAAACCGACCCCGCCATCGCCCCCCACGAAAACGCCGAGAACCCACCGAGGTTCATCAGGCTAGCCCCGGTCAAGGTCGCGCAGTTTTTCAGTGGCGGGATTTTCAGGCCGTCCTTGATCTTCAGCACCATCACCACCAGCACGCACAGGCCTACCAGGTAACCCAGCCACAACATCGAGACCGGCCCCAGCGCCGGTAAGGTGTACCGGCCTTGCAGCCAGAAACTGGTGCCGTACAGCAACGCGGCAAGCATGGCGTAGGCAATGGACAGGCGTGGGTTGTTGTGGGGTACACCGTTGTCCTTGTGGATGCTGGAGAGGATCACGCCGATCACGCACAGGGCGATGCAGCCCAGCTGGATCAGGCTGATGTGCTCACCGCTGGCCCAGGACAGCAATGTGGTGACCACGCCGTAGGACGTCACCAGTGGCGCGACGATGGCCGCTTTACCCAGGGCAAAAGCCTTGGACAGCGCAAGGGCGCCGGAGACGGTAAGCAGTGCAGCAGCGATGCCCAGCAGCCAGACGCTCAGCGGCGCATCGAGAGATTTGAACAGGAAGGTGGGGAAGATGACCAGCAGCAGCGTCATGATCAGGAAACCGAGCGCTTGGCCGAAATAGACCGCGCGTTTAACGCCCACGGCTCTGGCGTTGAGGCCCACGAGAAAGTCCGTACCACCCCAGAGCACGGCGGCCAGCAGGCCCATTATTACGTCCATGTAAAGTCCTTGTTGTTCAGTGCGCGGTTGAGCAGATTAGTGCAGATCCAGTGTGGGAGCGGGCTTGCTCGCGAAAGCGATGTATCAGTCAACATATTCGGCGACTGACCCTCCGCTTTCGCGAGCAAGCCCGCTCCCACATTTGACTTTCAGTGTGTTCGAAATCTGTATTCGCTCAGCTCAGATTCTCCAGCGTCTGCGTATCCCAGCTATGGGTCTTGATAGCCAGGTAGAGCATGCCGATGGTCAACGGCACCTTCTCGCCTCGCCCTTTGGCCCGGCGCTTGAGAAACACATCAAACACCGGTGGGTTGAAGTAACGATAAGTGTCGTAGTCGCCGAGGTCGAGCGCGAATTCCTGCTCCAGTGCTTCCATAAGTTGCTTGGCCTCACTGCCGTCACAGCCCAGGTCGAAGTTGAGTGAGGTTTGCAGGCGGATCGTCTTGTGTTTCGGCAGGCCGATTTCTTCGTGCAGCAGTTGCAGGAGTTGCTGCATCACGGGGTCTTCGGGGAGGTCAGGGGCCAGGTTCATGGTGGGGGCACGCAGGAGTGGGTGAGGGGGATGGTTGTGTGGGTGTCGGTATTTAGTTTGGCGGATCAGCAAAGCAACGCCCGTAACAAAAGCAATGACAAGCAGGCTCTCGATCTGTGACGCCCTTATCCAAGAGGTCGCGCAGAATAGAAGTGTAGGACCGATTACCACAAGGATCAGCCCACACCATTTTCTAAGGGCAGGACGCTTGAGTGTTTTTTCAACTAAGGCGGCAACGGCAAAGAGTAGGGTCAGGCTGATCCAGTCGAGGTAGTCGGTCATTGTATTAGCCACCCTGGCGATTGGCAGCCAAGAGGACAAGGCGAATCACCGTCAAGATGACGCCGCAGTGAACTATGGGTTGAGTCCTTTCCATATTCACGGGTCTTAGCCGAAACGGTTGAGAGGACGCTATTTTCCGTCAGCGGTGGGTAACATCTACAGAGGGGCGAGCGACTGTTTGAAGCAGTTTGGGAAAAGTACAGCGCGAGGGCTAGAGGTTTCTTACAGCAGTTTCTGGCATTTGTAGCTTGAAAGTGATTTAACAGAAAGCGCTCCCACATTTGGTTTGAGGTGTTCCTACAATCGCTATCGAATCTGTCTGATTTGGCCCAAGGCCATCGCCGCACCCTGTGTATCATCCTGTCTCTTTTTTCCTTGCGACCTTTCTCGATTCGCTGAGATTCCCAGGCTATGTTTTTAAGCCAACTCAGCGGTCAATGGAGTGACAGCCTATGCACGACACCCTCCAGCAGGTCTTTGGTTATCCACAGTTTCGTTTGGGCCAGGAGCAAACGGTCAACGCCGTACTGGCCGGTCGTTCTGCAGCGGCAATTTTTCCTACAGGGTCGGGCAAGTCCCTGTGTTACCAGCTGTCGGCGGTGTTGCTGCCGCACCTGACGCTGGTGGTGTCGCCGCTGTTGGCGTTGATGCAGGACCAGCTTGGCTTTTTGCAGCGTCACGGTATTTCGGCAGGCAGTATCGATTCGGCCCAGAGCCGCGATGAGGCCAATGACGTGATGGCCCGTGCGCGCTCGGGTGAGTTGAAAATCCTGATGGTTTCGGTGGAGCGCTTGAAGAACGAGCGCTTCCGTAACTTCCTGCAAAGCGTGCAAATCTCGCTGCTGGTGGTGGACGAGGCTCACTGTATTTCCGAGTGGGGCCACAACTTCCGGCCGGATTATCTGAAGCTGCCGGACTACCAGCGCCAGTTCAATATCCCACAAGCGCTGTTGCTGACAGCTACAGCGACGCCCAAGGTGATTGCCGACATGCAGGCGAAGTTCGCCATTGCGCCGGACGATGTGGTCACCACGGGCTTCTACCGGCCCAACCTCAATCTGTTGGTGGAACCCGTCAGCGGTGCGGACAAGCGTCGTCGTTTGGTCCAGTGGATGAGTGAGCGCGCCAATCAACCCAGCATCGTCTACGTCACACTGCAGAAAACCGCCGAGCAGATTGCCGAGCACTTGAACCGCAACGGTATCCAGGCCGAGGCGTATCACGCTGGTCTGCCCCACGATAAGCGCGAGGGCATCCAGCGCCGCTTCATGGGCGGGCGCTCCAATTGCATCGTCGCCACCATCGCGTTTGGCATGGGCATCGACAAGAGTGACATCCGCAACGTGGTGCACTTCGACCTGCCCAAGTCCATCGAGAACTACAGTCAGGAAATCGGTCGCGCGGGGCGTGATGGGCAGCCGTCTGACTGCCTGGTGTTGGCCAACCGTGACAGCCTCAACGTGCTGGAAAACTTCGTGTACGGCGATACGCCGGAGCAGGACGGTATCCGTCGGGTGTTGGAAGAGTTGCAGGCCGCGCGGGGCGATGGGCAGTGGGAGTTTTTGCTCAGGTCTTTGTCGGACCACAGCAATATCCGCGAACTGCCGTTGAAGACCCTGCTGGTGCAGCTGGAGCTCAAGGGCGTGATTGCGCCGCGCTACGCGTTTTATGCCGAGTACCGCTTCAAGTACCTGATCGAGCCAGAGGCTTTGCTGGCGCGATTCTCCGGCGAGCGGCAGCAGTTCGTGGCGGCGATCATCCAGGTATGTAAACGAGCGAAAACCTGGGCGACGGTGGATTTCGACGCGCTTTATCAACAGCACAATGCCGAACGCAGCCGGGTGGTGAAGGCGCTGGATTACTTCCAGGAGCAGGGCCTGATCGAGCTGGAAAGCAAGCAGATGACGGAGGTCTACAGCCTGCTGGATACCGATTTTGATCCGCAGGTGCTGAGCGCGGAGTTATACACAGGCTTCAAGCAGCATGAGGTGGGCGAGGTCGCACGCATTCATGCGATGCTCGATCTGTTCGCCACCGAGCGCTGTCTCGGGCAGCGCCTGGCGCAGTACTTTGGCGATGAAAATGCACCGCAGCGTTGTGGGCATTGCTCCGTGTGCCACGGCCACGTTGCGCACCTGCCGCCACCGCCAGGCTTGCCGCCGCTTGTGGATAAAAACTTCATGGGGCTGTGCGGTGATTTTATCCACAGGCATCATGAGCACACCGGGGAACTACCGGGCGCGGAACGACTGACACGGTTCCTCGGCGGGATCAGTGTGCCGTTGTTTACCAAGTTGAAGGCGCGGGGTATTCCAGGTTTCGCTGCGTTGGAAGACTACCCTTACGCTGAAGTACGCGAGTGGGCGCAGGCCCATTTGAATGACCTGTAAACCCACCTTCGCGAGACTTACCGATGCCTGACTCAGTGCCACAACGTGCAGACTACGCTCACTTCCAGCCCATCATCACGCGCTGGCACGACAACGATGTGTATGGCCATGTAAACAACGTGACTTACTACAGCTTCTTCGACACAGCGGTGAATACCTACCTGATCGAACAAGGTGGCCTGGATATTCATGACGGTGAAGTAGTGGGGTTTGTGGTGAGTTCGGCGTGTGATTATTTTGCGTCGATCGCCTTTCCGGAGCGCATCGAAATCGGTCTGCGGGTGGGCAAGTTGGGTAATAGCTCAGTGCAGTACGAATTGGCGGTGTTCAAGGCAGGCGAGGAAGAGGCCTGTGCGGCGGGGCGCTTTGTGCATGTGTTTGTAGATCGAGGGTCGAACCAGCCGGTGACGATTCCGGGTTCGCTGCGCGAGGCGTTGCAGCGGTTGTTGGTCTAGCCCAATCCCACTAACACCACGGAGCCAAATGTGTCAGCGGGCTTGCTCGCGAAAGCGGTGGGTCAGCTTAAAATGCGTTGGCTGACACTCCGCATTCGCGAGCAAGCCCGCTCCCACAGTGGATGCGGTGTTCTTTAGAGCTTACCGGTGACGGTAGTGATGCTTGTTCTTGCGATGCCCATAGGCATGCCCGCGTCCACGGTGATCGTCGCGGTCATACCGACGCTTATCACGGCTACGCGAACGACGGTCGTCGTCATCGCTCTTGTTACCCATGTAGTTACCCAGTGCACCACCCGCACCGCCGCCGGCGGCTGCGCCGATCAGGCTGCCGGTGTTGCCGCCCATGCTACGGCCAACCACGTTGCCGCCCGCTGCACCCAAGGCGCCACCGATGGCGGCTTCGCCACGGCTGCGTTTGTCGGCACCGACCGCACTGCCGCCCGCGCCGCCCAGGGCTGCGCCGATGGCCGAGCCCGTGTTGCCGCCAATCGACTGGCCGACAACCGAACCGAGTACCCCGCCCAATGCGCCGCCCACACCGGCTTCGGTGGTGCCACCGGCCATGGCTGCGCCACTGACCAGGCCAAGGGACAACAAGAGAATCGAGGAGAACTTCATAGAGAGACCTCAAGAGGATGACGGCGCGATCCTGAGGCTGTGTCGACATTGTGACAATAGAAATCCGACCAGTAACACGAGTTGTACACAATTCGCTAAGTTACTGTTTTAGCTAGGGAACTTAAGTCAAATTAGTGAGTCTTTTGCTACTTGGGAATGGCCGCTTTTATGCAAAAGCGGCCTTTTTTTGCCCGGAATTCATGGCATTTACGCCGAGCGGGCCATGATCAAGCCATTGTCACTTGCCGCTTCCAAGCGGATCGCCACGAACTTCGACGTCGGCGTATGGCTGCCATCCCCGGTGCTTTCCAGCGGCACCAGTGGATTAACTTCCGGGTAATAAGCCGCAGCCTGCCCCGCCGGAATATCAAACGCCAACAAGGTAAAGCCTTTCACGCGGCGCTCACGCCCGTCTTCCCACAGCGACACGATGTCGGCCTTCTGCCCAGGTTTGAAGCCCAGGCGGATGATGTCGGCTTCGTTGACGAACAGTACGTCACGCTGGCCCTTGACCCCGCGATAACGGTCGTCCAGGCCGTAAATAGTGGTGTTGTACTGATCGTGGGAGCGCATCGACTGCATGATCAGGTCCGGCACGCGGCCGGTGGCGTGGGTGCGTTCATGGATCAGGTCTTTGGGCAGGATGTTCGGGCGGAAGTTGGCGCGGCCCGACGGCGTGTTCCAGCGGCGCGCACCTGCGGAATTACCCAAGTAGAAACCGCCCGGATTTTTGATCTTCTCGTTGAAGTCCTTGAAGCCAGGAATGGTGTCGGCGATCAGGTCGCGGATACGCCCGTAGTCCGCCACAAGCCAATTCCAATCCACGGGTTTGCTACCCAAGGTGGCGGCCGCAATGCCCGCGAGGATTGCCGGCTCCGATTTCATCAGCTTCGACAGCGGCTGCAGTTGGCCGTTGGAACCGTGCACCATGCTGAACGAGTCCTCTACCGTTACCGCTTGCGGGCCATCGGCCTGGATATCAATGTCGGTACGGCCCAGGCACGGCAGGATCAGCGCGTCTTTGCCGTGCATCAGATGGCTGCGATTGAGCTTGGTGCTGATCTGTACGGTCAGGTCGCAATTGCGCAAGGCTTCGAAGGTGCGTGGGCTGTCCGGCGTCGCTTGGGCGAAGTTGCCGCCCAGGCCGATAAACACCTTGGAGCGGCCTTCGAGCATGGCGTGAATCGCCTCGACCACGTTGTGGCCGTTGTCACGCGGCACCTGGAACTGGAAACGTCGCTCCAGGGAATCGAGAAACGCCACCGGTGGGCGTTCGTTGATGCCCATGGTGCGGTCGCCTTGCACGTTACTGTGCCCACGCACCGGGCACAGGCCGGCGCCAGGGCGGCCAATGTTGCCGCGCAGCAGCATCAGGTTGGCGATTTCCTGGATGGTCGGCACCGAGTGGCGGTGCTGGGTGATGCCCATCGCCCAGCACATGATCACGTTCTTGCCTTTGGCGTACATGCGCGCCGCTTGCTCAATCTCGACCAGGGTCAGGCCGGACTGCTCGACGATTTCTTCCCAAGAGGTGTCGTCGATCTTGCCCAGGTAATCCAGCACATTAGCGGTGTGTTCGTTGAGGAAGTTGTGGTCGAACACCGCTTCCTTGCCTTCGGCCTGGGCCTGGCGTTCCCACAGCAGCAGGAACTTGGCCATGCCGCGCAAAATTGCCATGTCACCACCCAGCGCCGGGCGGAAGTACGCGGTATTAGTCGGTTTGTCGCCGTTGGTGAGCATTTCCAGCGGGTGTTGCGGGTGTTGGAAGCGTTCCAGGCCGCGCTCTTTCAGCGGGTTGATGCACACCACCTGGGCGCCGCGTTTAACCGCTTCGCGCAGCGGTTCGAGCATGCGCGGGTGGTTGGTGCCGGGGTTCTGGCCCCAGACAAAAATCGCGTCGGCATGTTCGAAGTCATCAAAGGTCACGGTGCCTTTGCCCACGCCCACGCTCTGCGCCAGGGCCACGCCGCTGGCTTCGTGGCACATGTTCGAGCAATCCGGAAAGTTGTTGGTGCCGTAGGCGCGCACAAACAGCTGGTACAGGTACGCCGCTTCATTGCTGGCGCGGCCCGAGGTGTAAAACTCGGCCATGTCCGGGCTAGGGAGGGCGTTGAGGTGTTTGCCGACCAAGTCGAAGGCCGCTTCCCAACTGATGGGCAGGTAGCGATCGGTTTCGGCGTCGTAGCGCATCGGCTCGGTCAGGCGGCCCTGGTATTCCAGCCAATAGTCGCTCTGTTCAATCAAGGCGCTGACGCTGTGCTTGGCGAAGAACGCAGCATCCACGCGACGTTTGGTGGCTTCCCAGTTCACCGCCTTGGCGCCGTTTTCGCAGAACTTGACCATGCCGCTTTCCGGCGAGTCGCCCCAGGCGCAGCCCGGGCAGTCGAAACCGCCGTTCTGGTTGGTCTTGAGCATCATGCGCAGGTTTTTCAGCGCGTTGTCGCTGGTCAGCCACGCCTGGGCCACGCTGATCAGTGCGCCCCAGCCGCCAGCCGGGCCTTTATAGGGCTTGTAGCGTGGGGTTGGGGTTTGGTCGGCTTGGTGATGATTGCTCATGGCTGGTACTCCATCGCAGGGCTGTAGACCCGCGGCGCGCTTTTCTGCGGCAGGTGGATGAGATTGAGGTTGTGCCGGCGCGCCCATTGCAGGGCCAGGCCGGTGGGTGACGACAGGCTTACCAGGGTCTGGATGCCCGCGCGCAGGACTTTCTGTATCAATTCGAGGCTGCAACGGCTGGTGACAATCGCCAAGCCGCTGTCAGTCGGGATCTTTTGACGGATGAGTGCGCCAATCAACTTGTCCAGGGCGTTATGCCGGCCGATGTCTTCGCGGCCCAGCAGTAATTCGCCCTGGCCGTTCATAAATACCGCCGCATGCACCGCGCCACTGTATTGGCCCAAGGGCTGGAACGCGCTGATGCGCTGGCGCAGGCCGTCGAGCCATTCGGCAGGCGGCAAGGGTGCGCCGGGCAGCACTTGCAGGTCTGGCAAGGCTTGCTCCACCGCTTCCACGCCGCACAGGCCACAGCCGCTGGTGCCGGCCAACTGGCGGCGCTGCTGCTTGAGGTTCCAGAAGGCACGGCTGGAGATCTGCACCTGAGCGTATTGGGTCGAGCCCGAACCGCTGAGTTTAAGATCATATATGTCGCTAACGTCGGTGATAATGCCGCTTCCTAGGCTGAAGCCGACGATGAAGTCTTCCAGGTCGGTGGGCGTTACCAGCATGACCGCCTGGCTGATGTCGTTGTAGGCAATCGCCAACGCCACTTCTTCCGCCAATGCAGTACTGGCGACTTCTGTGTGTTCGAGGTTGCAAAACTGGTAGCTCTGGCTGGCGGCGGGCGCGGGCGTTTCAACAGCGGGCGCCGCGCAGACTGGACGCTTGGCGTTCATGGGGCAGTACCACCGACGGATTGATCAGTGCTCAGACTAGGCGCGACAAAGCGTCACGTCTAATTGCCAGTACTGATCTATCGATAGATGACGTCGATCAAGATTAGATTTGCGATTTCTGATACAGCGCGAAACACGCCTCCGCCAACGCTGAACGCGGCGCGCTGCGGCGCATGATGAACCCCAGGCGGGCCAGTGTATGAGCGTCTTCGATCGGCTGCAGGCGCAGATGTTCGGTGAGCGCATCCAACCCCCCATCCAGCGGCATCACCGCGCAGCAGAGGCCGCCGTGCACAGCTTGTAACAACTGATGGACGGCATCGGTCTGCAGCAAGGGTTGCGGGTTGAGCCCACGGCTGTGGAAGTTGTGGTCAATGGATTGGCGAAAGTGCATGCCACTGGTCAGCATGCCCAGCGGCAGCTCGATCAGCGCTTCCCAGCTCAACGGCGTGTCACCAAAACTAAAGAAGCGCTGGTCGTAAAGCAGGCCCATACGGGTTTCGCCCAACGCCAGCGAGTCGAAGCGTTCGTTGTCCAGGCGTTCGAGGTAAGACACGCCCAGGTCCAGCCGATTGCTCGCCAATTGTTCAAGGATCTGTTCGGAGCTGAGCGCCGACAGCTCGAAGCGCAGGCTCGGATGTTCTCTATGCAGTTGCTGCATCAACGCCAAGGGATCGAAGCTCGACAACGGCACTACGCCCAGGCGCAACGTACCCACCAGGTTACCGCGACAAGCTGCCGCTTCGGCCTGCAAACCGTCATATGCCGCCAGCACCGTGCGAGCCCAGGCCAGCACCCGTTCACCGGGGGCGGTAAAACCTTCGAAGCGCTGGCCACGGTTGACCAGCGATAGATCAAGCTCTTCTTCAAGGTTGCGCAGGCGCATCGACAGAGTCGGTTGGGTGATGTGGCAGCGCGCCGCCGCCTGGCCGAAGTGACGGGTTTCGTCGAGGGCGATGAGGAATTTCAGCTGTTTGATGTCCATCTTCGCTCCAGGGCATATTCCAATGGCGGTGGGATTCTAGCGCGTTTGGGTCTTGGGCCGGGCTGGAACCCAAATCCACAGGACTGGTCTAGTCTTGGGCATCTGGAAATCAAAAACCAAGGAGAGCGCACTATGAGCATTTTTAGCTTTATCAAGGAAGCTGGCGAAAAGATTGTGGACCTGTTGACGCCGGGTAATGCAAACGCCAGTGAGCAGTTGAAGGACCACGTGTCCAAAGTGGGTCTGGGTAATCCGAACGTGCAGACCACGGTAGAGGGCGACAAGGTGACGGTGACCGGTGAAGTCGCCACCCAGGAAGAGAAAGAGAAGATTCTGCTGGCGCTGGGCAATATTGCCGGTGTGGCCAGTGTGGATGACCAGATCACTGTCACGGGGCCGGCTGTCGAGGCTGCCACTTTTGTCGTAGTGAAAAAGGGCGACACGCTGAGTGCTATTTCTCTCTCGGTGTACGGTAACGCCAATTTGTATAACAAGATTTTCGAGGCGAACAAGCCGCTGTTGTCCCATCCGGACAAGATCTATCCAGGCCAGACGCTGCGTATTCCCAAGTAATACGAAGGCCTGAATGTGGGAGCGGGCTTGCTCGCGAAAGCGGTGGATCAGTCACCCAATATATTGACTGACACACTGCCTTCGCGAGCAAGCCCGCTCCCACATTGGGTTAGAGTCCGGCAATGAGATCTCGGT
This sequence comes from Pseudomonas sp. RA_15y_Pfl1_P11, assembly GCF_963970975.1. Taxonomy (NCBI): domain Bacteria; kingdom Pseudomonadati; phylum Pseudomonadota; class Gammaproteobacteria; order Pseudomonadales; family Pseudomonadaceae; genus Pseudomonas; species Pseudomonas sp. RA_15y_Pfl1_P11. The sequence continues at coordinate 37,611 of NZ_CAXAOY010000028.1, read as the reverse complement.
AATCACCAACCGCTGCGAATTCAGCGGTGTCCTTGGGCCCTTTCTTACTGTCCGGCTCTTTCACCGCCAGCAAATGCCCCACGCCAAACGCCTGGGCGCTGCGCAGGATCGGCAACGTGTCATCGATAAACAGGCTGCGGGCGGGGTCGAAGTTGATGTCGGCTTGCAGGGCATCCCAGAATTGCGGGTTTTCCTTGGCGAAACCGTAGTCGTGGGAGCTGATCAACCGTTCGAAATACGGCGCCAGTTCAATGCGTTCCAGCTTCAATGACAGTGAATCACGATGCGCGTTGGTGATCAGGATCACACGCTTGCCGGCCATTTTGATTGCCGCCAGGAACGTGTCGGCATCCGGGCGCAGGGCGATCAAGTGGGCAGTCTCCAGCTTGAGTTCGCGCACCGGGATCTTCAGCTCCGCGCTCCAGAAATCCAGGCAATACCATTGCAACTGTCCGGCGTTATGCTCGAACAGGGGCTGCAACTCCATCTCGGCCATGGCACGGCTTACGCCGTGCAACTCGGCGTAACGCTGGGGCAGGTGCTCCATCCAGAAGTGGTTGTCGTAATGCAGGTCGAGCAGGGTGCCGTCCATGTCCAGCAGGACGGTGTCGATGGCGTGCCAGGGCAAAGAGGGCATGGGGCGTTCTCATGTAAGTAAAGATATCCGACACAGACAATCGGAAAAGCCACGGTATAGTAACCCGATCACGCCAAGGAGCCGCTTATGCGCCAGAAACCCACCGTCCTCGCCCGCGAAATAGTCGCCAGTAGCCGTTTGTTCCGCGTGGAGGAAGTGCAATTGCGCTTTTCCAATGGCGTTGAACGAACCTACGAACGCCTTGTGGGCCGCGGTGCCGGCTACGGTGCGGTGATGATCGTGGCGATGATCGATGAGGATCATGCATTGCTGATTGAAGAGTATTGCGGTGGCACCGACGAGTATGAGCTGTCCTTGCCCAAGGGCCTGATCGAACCCGGTGAAGATGTGCTGGCGGCAGCCGATCGCGAACTCAAGGAGGAAGCCGGCTACGGCGCGCGGCAGTTGGAACACATTACCGAGTTGTCGTTGTCGCCCGGTTACATGAGTCAGAAAATCCAGGTGGTGCTGGCCACCGACCTCTACGAAGAACGCCTTGAAGGCGATGAACCTGAGCCGATGCGTGTGGACCGGGTGAACCTGCGCGAGCTGTCGATGCTTGCGCAAAACGAACAATTCAGCGAAGGCCGCGCCCTGGCCGCGCTGTACCTGGTACGAGACCTGTTGACCCAGCGTGGAGCGTTTACTGCATGAGCGAACTGTTTTTAGGCCACGCGTTTATTGCCCCTGTGATCGAACTGGCACGCCAGGCGGGTGAAGTGATAATGCCGTACTGGCGCGCTGATGTGGCGGTGACTTCCAAGGCCGACGATTCGCCGGTGACGGCGGCGGACCTGGCCGCGCACCATCTGATTCTGGCAGGCCTGACCGCGCTGGACCCGAGCATTCCGGTGCTGTCCGAGGAAGACGCCGACATCGACCAGAGCGTGCGTGCCGGCTGGCAGCGCTGGTGGTTGGTTGACCCGTTGGACGGTACCAAGGAGTTTATCGCCGGCACCGAAGAGTTCACCGTCAATATCGCCCTGATTGAACGAGGCCGCGTGGTGTTTGGCGTGGTGTCGATGCCCACCAACGGGCGTTGTTACTTCGGTGGCGCGGGCCTGGGCGCTTGGCGTTCGGACGTCAATGAAGCGCCCAAACAGATTCAGGTGCGCGCCGCGCCGGCGGCGGGTGAGTCATTTACTGTGGTCGCCAGCCGTCGCCATACAAGTCCTGAGCAGGAACGTTTGCTGGACGGTTTGAGCGAAAGCTTGGGTGAGCTGAAACTGGCGAATATCGGCAGTTCGTTGAAGTTTTGCCTGTTGGCCGAAGGCAGCGCCGATTGTTATCCGCGTTTGGCACCCACTTCCCAATGGGACACGGCAGCAGCCCAAGGCGTGCTGGAAGGTGCGGGAGGCGAGGTGCTGGAGTTGAGCGGCGCGCCGTTCAGTTATCCGGCGCGGGAATCATTATTGAATCCATTCTTCTTGGCCTTGCCGGCAAAAGCGGCGTGGCGTGAGCGGTTGCTGACCCTGGCCCGGTCATGAGGCTACAGTAGATCAAACTGTGGGAGCGGGCTTGCTCCCACATGTGGTTTTGCGTGATGGCGGCTAGCGGTGCAAGACGTACTGCCCGGTAAAGGCCACTGCCCGCTGCTCACTGCCCTCATTCACAACCCACGTCTCCAACGCCAACCGCGCACGACCATAACGCTTATACGTCGCCACAAAGCGTTTCCACACTTTCTCCTCCGGCGCCTGGCACACCACCGTCGCATCCCGCGTAACCGGCAGCGGATAACTGATCTGCCCCTCCTGAATCACGATATGTCCGTCTTCAATCCCTTCTTCGCGCAGCTGCAAGTGCAGCCAGCCCCAGCCCGCCAGGACTGCGCCGCAATACAGGCTGCCGCCGAACATCGTGCTCTTATGGTTGATATTGGCTTGCAAGGGCAGGTGCAGTTCCAACTGCCCGTGCTGCCAATCGAGCACTTTGAGGCCCATTTCCCGCGTGAGGGGGATGTCGTGGTGAAGGATGGATTCCAGGTAACGGCTGTCGCGGCTCATGGGGGCCTCTTGGCAGGTGGGGGCGTTCATTCGTCGTCGCCACTTTGGTTGGCGAAGTTCAGGCCGTGCTTGCGCAGTTTGTCGTGCAAGGTTTTGCGCGGTACGCCCAAGGCTTCGGCCAGGCTTCGCATGGAGCTGTGCGGGCGGGTCAGTTCGGCGGCAATCAGGCTTTTTTCGAACTGCTCGACTTGCTCGCTGAGGCCGCCGGGCGTGGAGGTCAGGGCACCGGCTGATGGATTGTCCGGTGTGTTATCCAGCGCCAGTTCCAGGCCAAGCGCGAAGCGTTCGGCAGCGTTTTGTAGCTCGCGCACGTTGCCCGGCCAGCTATGACGCAGCAGCAGCGCGCGCTGGCCCGGTTGCAGCTCGTGCAGCGGCAGGCCGTGGCGGCTGCTGGCTTCATCGGCAAAATGTTGGAACAGCATCAGCGCATCTTCACCGCGCTCACGCAGCGGTGGAATACGCAGCGGCGCGACGTTGAGGCGGTAATACAAGTCGGCACGGAAACGGCCCTGGTCGGCGGACTGGCGCAGGTCTTCCTTGGTCGCGGCGATGATGCGGATATCCAGCGGTATCAGCTGATTGCCGCCCAGGCGCTCGACTACACGCTCTTGCAACAGGCGCAAGAGTTTGACCTGTACATCCAGGCTCATGCTTTCGATTTCATCGAGGAATAAAGTACCGCCGTTGGCAAATTCGAATTTACCGATCCGGCGTTTCTGCGCGCCGGTAAACGCGCCGGGTTCATGGCCGAACAGTTCGCTTTCCACCACGGACTCGGCCAAAGCGCCTGCGTTGATTGCCACAAACGGACCGCTGCGGCGGCTCGACAGGTCATGCAGCGCGCGCGCCACCACTTCTTTGCCGGCGCCGGTTTCGCCGAGGATCAGCACATCGGCTCTGGTCGCCGCCAGTGCACCGATCTGTTCGCGCAGGCGCAGCATTTGTGGCGAGTGCCCCACCAGGCGTGTGCTTAATTGCTGGCGGTCGCTGAGGGCCAGGCGCAGACTGCGGTTGTCCAGCACCAGGCGGCGCAAGGCCAGGGCGCGGCGCACGCTGTCGAGCAGGGCATCGCTGGCGAAGGGTTTTTCGAGGAAGTCATACGCCCCGGCGCGCATGGCTTGCACCGCCAGCGGCACATCGCCGTGGCCGGTGATCAGCAGCACCGGCAGGTCCGGGTCCTGGCCGTGCAGTTCGGCGAGCAACTCCAGGCCGTCCATGCCGGGCATGCGGATGTCGCTGACCACCACGCCCGGCCAATCCCGCGACAGGCGCGCGGTAAGGCCGGTGGCTTCGCCCAGGGTCAGGACTTTCAGCCCGGCCAGGTCCAGGGTCTGGCACAGGGCCTGACGCAGGTGTGGATCGTCGTCGATCAACACCACCTGAATCTGGTTATCGATACTCATACACTGCGGTCCTCGGACGGTTGCAGACTGACGCCCGGCGAGCCGGCACGCAATTTCAAGGTTAACAGCGCGCCGCCTTCCTTGTGGTTGGCAAACAGCAGTTCACCGCCAAAGGCGCGCATCAGGGTTTCACAGATCGCCAGCCCCAACCCCAGGCCCTGGGTGCGGGTCTTGGTGGTATAGAACGGCTCGCTGGCGCGGCCCAGGGCCTCCATGCAAAAGCCTGGGCCGTTGTCGCGAATGTACAGGTTGACGCCCTGTTCGGTGGTTTCGGCACTCAGCCAGAGTTTGCGCGGCGGGCCTTTTTCGGTGAGGGCGTCGAGGGCATTGGCCAGCAGGTTGCCGAGCACCTGGCGTAATCGGGTTTCACCGGCCTGTACCCACAATGTTGCCTCCGGCAAATCGCGGATCAGCTCCACCTCCATTGACCGACGCCGCTTGGCCAGCAAGGCCAGCGCATCGTCCAATGCCGGTTGCAGGGCCACGCTTTCGGGCGCATGCCGGTCGCGACGGGCAAAGGCGCGCAAGTGGGCGATGATCGAGGCCATGCGCCCGGTCAGTTCGCTGATCAGCTTGAGGTTGCCGCGCGCGTCGCTGGTGCGCTCGTGGTCGAGCAAGATTTCGGCATTTTCCGCATAGCTGCGAATCGCTGCCAGAGGCTGGTTGAGTTCGTGGCTGATGCTCGCCGACATGGTGCCCAGCGCCGACAGTTTGCCGGCCTGCACCAGGTCGTCCTGGGCACGCACCAGCTCCTGCTGAGCGTGCTCGCGCTCCAGCACTTCCTGTTTCAGGCGCCGGTTGAGGCCTTCAAGGTCACTGGTCCGTTCGACCACCCGCGCTTCCAGCTCGCGCCGGGCCTTGGCTTCAAAGGCGATGCGTTCCAGGTAATGGCGGCGACGTTGCATCATCAAGCCCAGTAACAGCATCAACACCAACAGCGTGGCGCCGCCCACGGCAACGACTGTGCGTACCGGGCGGTTGATCAACGAACGTGGCGCGAGGATTTCCACGTTCCAGCCGGTCTCGGCGAGGGCTGTGGATTGGCGAAGCCAGGCGGTGCTGCTCAGGCTCAGAGGCTGTGGATCGCGTGTGGGGTAGGGCTGGATGGCGATGATGGCCTGGCGCTCTTCAGCCGTCAGCGGTCGGGTGGCGCGGAATCGCCACTGTGGTCGCGACGTGAGAATCACCACGCCGTTATGGTCGGTGACCAGCAGTTGTTCCGGGGTGTTGCCCCACAGGCTTTCGGTGTGGTCCAGGTCGACCTTGACCACCAGCACACCGGTGATTTTATCGCCATCGCGCACGGCGGCGGCGAAGAAGTAGCCGCGCTTGGCCGACGTGGTGCCCAACCCGAAAAAACGCCCCAGGCGCCCGGCCATGGCTTCGCTGAAGTAGGGGCGGAACGAGAAATTGCGCCCGACAAAGCTGTCTTGCTTATCCCAATTGGAGGCGGCGAGGGTCTTGCCGGTGGCGTCCATCAGGTACATCACCTCCACCCCGGCCTGGGCGGCGACGTCCTTGAGCAGCAGGTTGGCGTTGACCAGGTTGGTGCTGACCTGGGGTGCGCCAAGTGCGGTGCGCAAGGCCGGCAGGTCGCCAAGAATTTGTGGCAGTACTTCGTAGCGGTGCAGGGTGCCCAGCAGGTTGGCCACGTACAGGTCAAGGGTTTGGCGATTCTGGCCGGCCAACTCACTGCGGTAATAACGCTCGGCCAGGCGCTCCAGCGGCCACAGCAGCGGTGCCAGGCACAACGCCAACAGGGCGAGGCTGCGCCAGCGAGGTCTACGCGGGAGGGGTGGAGTCATGGGGTTCGTGCGCCTGTGGGTACAGGCGCATTATGCCTAGTGCTGCTCTGCAAGACACTCGCGCAATGCGTCTTGCCACGGCGGTTGGCTGACGTGCCATTGCTGCTGCAGGCGACTGCAATCGAGACGCGAGTTCAATGGGCGCCTGGCTGGCGTCGGGTAGGCGCTGGCAGGGATCGGCTCCAGTTCAGCGCAGGCGTTGCCTTGCTTGCGCAGATGCTCGCCAATCGCCTCGGCAAACCCGAACCACGACGTTTCGCCTCTGGCAGTCAAGTGATAGACACCCCATTCACCCGGCTCGCCCGCCTGCCAGCGCTCGATCAACCTACGCGTGCTGTGGGCGATGCTGCCGGCCCAGGTTGGCGCGCCGATTTGGTCGGCGACGATGCGCATCTGCGGCTTTTCCTGTAACAGGCGCTGCATGGTCAGCAGGAAGTTCTTGCCGTGGCTGGAGTAGACCCAGCTGGTGCGCAGGATCAAGTATTTGCCGCCAACGGCCGTAATCGCCTGCTCGCCCGCCAGTTTGCTCTGGCCATAGACCCCCAGCGGGTTCGGCGTGTCGGCTTCGGTGTAGGGGGCGGGTTTGCTGCCGTCGAACACGTAGTCGGTGGAGTAGTGGATCAACGGGATGCCCAGGGTTTTGGCTTCCTGCGCGAGAACGCCGGGGGCGATGGCGTTGATCGCAAACGCCACGTCTGGCTCGCTTTCAGCTTGATCGACAGCCGTGTGGGCGGCGGCGTTGATGATCAGGTCAGGGCGATGGGCGCGGACCTGCTGGCGGATCTGGTCTGGGTTGGCCAGGTCGAGGTGGTCGCGGCCGAGAACGATGAGATCGCCGAGGTCCTGGAGCCGAAGTTGCAGTTCGCGGGAGACTTGGCCGTGTTGGCCGGTGATCAGGATTTTCATGGGAATAGATCGGCATCTTTCAGGCTTTTGCCATTTTGATCCTTGGCGGACATATTCGGGATGCCGGCAAACTGCCAATCAATATTGAGATCAGAATCGTTCCAGCGAATGCAGCGTTCAGCAGAGGGTGTGTAGTAATCAGTTGTTTTATAGAGGAATTCAGCATAATCACTGAGCACCACAAAACCATGTGCAAATCCTGGCGGAATCCACAGCTGCCGGCTATTTTCGGCAGACAACCGTACGCCCGCCCATTTGCCAAAGTGAGAAGAGCTGCGGCGGATATCCACAGCTATGTCCAATACTTCCCCAGCTATCACGCGCACCAACTTCCCTTGGGCATGTTCGATCTGGTAGTGCAAGCCGCGCAACACACCTTTTTGCGAGCGCGAGTGGTTGTCCTGCACGAAGTGCTGTTGCAACCCGGTGGCATGGGCAAAGTCCCGGGCGTTGTAGCTCTCATAAAAGAAGCCGCGCTCATCGCCAAAAACCTTCGGCTCGATGATTAGTACACCGGGCAGCTCAGTGGCGGTTACGTTCATGAAGTCTCTCCTGCGAGAGTGAACAGATATTGACCATAACCGGTCTTGCCAAAGTATTTGGCACGCTCCAGCAGATAGTCGCGGTCGATCCAACCATTTTCGTAGGCGATCTCTTCAAGGCAAGCTACCTTCAGGCCTTGGCGGTGCTCAATGGTTTGTACATAGGTGGAGGCTTCGAGCAAGCTGTCATGGGTGCCGGTATCCAACCAGGCAAAACCGCGTCCGAAGCGCTCTACATGGAGTTCACCACGCTTGAGATAGGCGTTGTTTACGTCAGTAATCTCCAATTCGCCGCGAGGTGAAGGCTTGACCGCTTTGGCAATTTTGATTACTTCGTTGTCGTAGAAATACAAACCGGTAACGGCATAGGAAGATTTGGGCTTGGTCGGTTTTTCTTCGATAGAAAGGGCGCGTCCTTCTTTGTCGAAGTCGATCACTCCGAAGCGTTCCGGATCTTTGACCCAGTAGCCGAACACGGTGGCGCCAGAAGGGCGTTCGGCCGCAGTACGCAGCTGATCACCGAAGTGTTGGCCGTGAAAGATATTGTCGCCCAGAATCAGGCAAACCGGATCTTGCCCAATGAACTCTTCGCCAATGATAAACGCCTGGGCCAAACCATCCGGCGAAGGCTGCTCGGCATAGCTTAAACGCACGCCAAATTGACTGCCATCCCCGAGCAAGTTGCGGTACTGAGGTAAGTCCACAGGGGTGGAAATCACCAGGATGTCCTTGATCCCCGCCAGCATCAGCACCGAGATCGGGTAATAGATCATCGGTTTGTCATACACCGGCAGCAGTTGCTTGGACACGCCCAAGGTAATGGGGTGCAAACGGGTACCTGAGCCACCCGCCAATACGATTCCCTTCATCATGCAATCAAATCCTTCATGTCGGTGTTGCCCAAACGTTCGCCTTGATAACTGCCGTCCTGGACCCTGCGGCACCAATCCAGGTTTTCGAGGTACCACTGCACCGTCTTGCGCAGGCCGCTCTCAAACGTTTCTTCGGGAACCCAGCCTAATTCGCGTTCGATCTTGCTCGCATCGATCGCATAACGCTGATCGTGACCAGGGCGATCTTGGACGAATGTGATCAGATCGGTGAATTGCTCTACACCAGAGGGGCGTTGCGGTGCCAGCTCTTCCAGCAGCGCACAGATACCACGCACCACATCGATGTTTTTTTGCTCATTGTGACCTCCAATATTATAGGTCTCGCCCACCACACCTTCGGTTACAACTTTCAACAATGCTCGGGCATGATCATCCACGAACAGCCAATCACGAACTTGTAAACCGTCCCCATAAACCGGCAATGATTTGCCTGCGAGAGCGTTCAGAATCACCAGCGGAATGAGCTTCTCTGGAAAGTGGAAGGGCCCGTAGTTGTTCGAGCAGTTAGTCAACAGTACTGGCAGGCCGTAAGTGCGTTGCCAAGCACGCACCAGATGGTCGGACGCTGCCTTGCTCGCAGAGTACGGTGAGCTTGGCGCGTACGGCGTGGTTTCGGTGAACAGGTCGTCCACGCCGTGCAAGTCGCCGTACACTTCGTCGGTAGAAATGTGGTGAAAACGGAAGGCACTCTTGGCAGGCTCTGCCAGCTTATGCCAATAAGCCCGGGTAGCTTCCAGCAGGCTATAGGTACCCACAATGTTTGTTTGAATAAAATCAGACGGACCATCGATCGAACGGTCGACATGAGACTCGGCCGCCAGGTGCATGATCGCCTGGGGCTCAAAACGTGCCAACACTGCGCTGACAGTAGCCTGGTCGACAATATCGGCCTGGACGAACTCATACCGGCTATTGCCCGCGATGCTGCTCAGCGATTCCAGGTTGCCGGCATAAGTGAGCTTGTCCAGATTGAGCACTTCGTGCTCGGTGTGTTGAATCAGGTGGCGAATCAGGGCGGAGCCGATAAAACCAGCACCGCCGGTGATGAGAATGCGCATGTCGGAGGGCCTTTTTCTTAAACGGACAGTAAGCGAATGGAGCATAGCTTGAGTTGTGCGGCGGGGTGGTGCAAGCGCCGGATGCGTAGGGGGTTGCCTAACCCCCTGAACAATGGCGATATACACCCCTAAAAAACCGAGGCTTCCCTCCATGTTGCTCGCCACCCTGATCCATCGCGCCAGTCTACCCTGCCCGCAAGTTGGCCCCGATCAGGCGGCTCGGCTGCTCGAGGAGCATTACGGCCTGACGGGCTCCCTGTACTCGTTGGGGAGCCAGCAGGACCTCAACTACAGAGTCGACAGCCCGCGCGGCCGGTTTGTTCTGAAAATCTGCCGCGGTGACTACGCTGCCGTTGAGCTGCAGGCCCAGCACGCGGCGCTCAATGCTCTACAGGCCCAAGCCGATGTGCACGTGCCCAAGGTCATCAAGGCCTTGAGCGGTGAAGAATTGCTGACCCTGACCCTCGACAGCCAAACCCTGCACGTGCGGGTGCTGGGCTATATCGATGGCCAGCCGTTGACCCATCAGCCTCACTTGGGTCGTGAGGTCATTGCACGTTTCGGTGATCTGTGTGGGCGGATGAGCCAAGTGCTGGCCTCGTTCGAACACCCGGGCCTGGAACGTACCCTGCAATGGGACCCGCGCCATGCCCCGGAGCTGATCGCCCATCTGCTGGCAACCCTGGAAAACCTGCCCCACCGCGAAGCACTGGAGCACGTGGTCGGGCAGGTCGAAGACCACCTCCGTCCCCTGGCTGATCATCTACCGTGGCAAGCGGTGCACATGGACATCACCGATGACAACGTCGTGTGGCAGCGTGATGCGCAACGTCACTGGCAACTTCAGGGCGTTATCGATTTCGGCGATCTGGTGCACACCTGGCGCATCGCCGATCTGTCAGTGACCTGCGCCGCGTTGCTGCACCATTCCGAGGGCGATCCCTTTGCCATCTTGCCTGCGATCCAGGCCTGTCATGCGGTGACACCGTTGCAACACGAAGAATTGCAGGCGCTGTGGCCGCTGATCGTTGCGCGGGCGGCGGTGCTGGTGTTGAGCAGCGAGCAGCAGCAACGCCTGGATCCAGATAACAGCTACCTGCTGAAAAACGCCGAACATGAGTGGGAAATTTTCCACGTGGCGACGTCAGTGCCGTTTGAGTTGATGGAGGCGGCGATCCTGGATTGTGTCGGGCAGGCGTTGGCGCCGATTGCCGGCCAAGGCTTCGCGCCCTTGCTACCGGGCCTGGTAGGACGTGAGTTTGCGTTGATCGACCTGGGCGTGCTCAGCCCGCATTTCGAGGCAGGCAACTGGGAACAGGCGGGAATTGACCAGCGCTTGTTGCAGGATGCAGCCGCAGTGCACGGCTTGGCCGCCAGTCGATACGGGCAGTACCGCTTGTCGCGTACGCAGCCCGACAGTGCTTATGAACCTGAGACGTTCGCGTTGCACGTCGAGCTGCACGTGCCCAAGGGCACCTCTATCGAGGCGCCGTTTGCGGGCATCGTCCGCCCTGGCGTGAATGGCGAACTGCGTGTGCACTGCAGCGAAGCCAATGTGCGGTTGTGGGGTGCCAACGCGCTGTTGCAGCCTGGCACCGCCGTACTCAAGGGCCAGGTGATCGGTGAGGTCGAAGGCCCGCTGACCGTGCAACTGTGCCGTGTTGGCTTTCCGGCGCCGCTGTTCTGCACGCCGTCCCGGGCGCAGGCGTGGCAGGCGCTGTGCCCCTCGCCGGCGGCACTGCTGGGGCTGGCGTGCGACGCAGAGCCCGAGTTGGACCCTGAGGCCCTGCTCGCTCGCCGCGACGCCAGTTTCGCCCGTTCGCAAAAGCACTATTACGTAGACCCACCGCGCATCGAACGCGGCTGGCGCAACCACCTCATCGACATGCAGGGCCGTTCGTACCTCGACATGCTCAACAACGTGGCAGTGCTGGGCCATGGCCACCCGCGCATGGCGGCAGTGGCGGCGCGCCAGTGGTCGCTGCTCAATACCAACTCACGTTTTCACTACGCGGCGATTGCCGAGTTCTCCGAGCGCTTGCTGGCGCTGGCGCCGCAAGGCATGGACCGCGTGTTCCTGGTCAACAGCGGCACCGAGGCCAATGACCTGGCGATCCGCCTGGCCTGGGCCTACAGCGGCGGCCGCGACATGCTCAGCGTGCTCGAGGCTTACCACGGCTGGTCGGTGGCGGCAGATGCGGTGTCCACCTCGATTGCCGACAACCCCCAGGCGCTGAGCAGTCGCCCGGACTGGGTGCACCCGGTGACCGCACCCAATACTTATCGAGGTGAGTTCCGCGGGCAGGACAGTGCGCCTGATTACGTACGAAGCGTGGAACACAACCTGGCGAAAATCGCCGCGAGCAAACGCCAACTGGCAGGGTTCATCTGCGAGCCGGTGTACGGTAACGCCGGCGGCATCTCCCTGCCGCCGGGCTATTTGCAGCAGGTGTATGCACTTGTCCGCGCCAGGGGCGGCGTGTGCATCGCCGATGAAGTGCAAGTGGGTTACGGCCGTATGGGGCATTTTTTCTGGGGCTTTGAAGAGCAGGGCGTGGTGCCCGATATCATCACCATGGCCAAGGGAATGGGGAACGGCCAGCCGTTGGGGGCGGTGATCACCCGTCGCGAAATCGCCGAGGCGCTGGAGGCTGAGGGGTACTTCTTCTCATCGTCCGGGGGGAGCCCGGTGAGTTGCCGGATCGGCATGGCCGTATTGGATGTGATGGAGGAAGAAAAGCTGTGGGAAAACGCCCAGGTGGTCGGTGGGCATTTCAAGGCGCGGCTGGAAGAATTGATCGATCGACATCCATTAGTGGGCGCTGTCCATGGCTCCGGGTTTTATCTCGGCCTGGAATTGGTGCGCGACCGGCGCACCCTGGAGCCGGCCACTGAGGAGACCGCCTTGCTATGCGACCGCCTGCGGGAGCTGGGGATCTTCATGCAGCCCACGGGTGATTATTTGAACATTCTCAAGATCAAGCCGCCGATGGTCACGTCCAAACGCAGCGTGGATTTCTTTGTCGACATGCTGTCGAAGGTGCTGGAGGAACACGCGCAATAATCGATTTTTATCGGCTATTTTCTGTCATGTTCATCTACTATGATCTTATGTTGCTTTTAAAGCCGATTTATATCCGTTATAAAGTCGGCCTTTACCCCCATTCGGAGTCCTGATCGCCATGACCACCCTGCACAGCACCCCCCGCGCCGATGGCTTCCACATGCCTGCCGAATGGGCGCCACAGACTCAAACCTGGATGATCTGGCCAGAGCGCCCGGACAACTGGCGCCTGGGCGCTAAGCCAGCGCAGGCCGCTCACGTGGCGGTGGCCAAGGCCATCGCACGGTTTGAGCCGGTGACCGTAGCGGTTTCCGCCGGCCAGTACGAAAATGCCCGCGCGCGCCTGGATGTGCCGAATATCCGGGTGGCGGAGATGTCCAGCGATGACGCCTGGGTGCGCGACACCGGGCCGACCTTCGTGATCAACAACAGCGGCGAAGTGCGCGGTGTGAACTGGGACTTCAACGCCTGGGGCGGTTTTGATGGCGGCCTGTATTCGCCGTGGAACCGCGATTCGCAGGTCGGCGGCAAGATCCTCGAGATCGAACGGGCCCCGCGCTATCGCACCGAAGGCTTTGTGCTGGAGGGCGGTTCGATCCATGTTGACGGCGAAGGCACCCTGATCACTACCGAAGAATGCCTGCTCAACCGCAATCGCAACCCGCACTTGGGCCGTGCCGAGATTGAAGCGGTGCTGAGTGCCAACCTGGCTGTGGATAAAATTATCTGGTTACCAGACGGCCTGTTCAACGACGAGACCGACGGCCATGTGGATAACTTCTGCTGCTACGTGCGCCCTGGCGAAGTGCTGCTGGCCTGGACCGATGACCCGCAAGACCCGAACTACGCACGCTGCCATGCCGCCATGGACGTGCTGCAAAGCAGCACCGATGCCCAGGGTCGCTCGTTCACAGTGCATAAAATGCCGATCCCGGGACCGCTTTACGCGACCGAGGAAGAATGCGCCGGTGTCGATCCGGTTGACGGGACCCAGGAGCGTAATCCGACCGTGCGGTTGGCCGGTTCCTACGTCAACTTCTTGATCGTCAATGGCGGCATCATTGCGCCGAGCTTCGATGACCCGCTGGACAGCGTGGCCAAGACAATCCTGCAGGACCTGTTCGCGCAGCACGAAGTGGTGATGGTGCCGGGCCGCGAACTGTTACTGGGTGGCGGTAATATCCATTGCCTGACCCAACAACAGCCAGCCCCGCACAAAAACTGAGTGCACTTGTAACAGTGTCATGGCGCTAGCCGGGTGCTCCCCGGTTTCAGCGCCAACAGCAAGCCCGCAGCCCTGCAAGGTTGCGGGCTTTTTTGTGTCGGCATACCTATAAACACGAGACATTGGCATAGCTCTTGTATCGCTGTTGTCACAGTGGCCCAGGGCGATGACTGCGCAGTTCTGTCATAAACCTTGAGTAAGTTAGCCGCTCACGCAGTAGGAGAGAGCGCAGAAATGAACGCCGATATTAACCCGATGTACACGCGCACGTTTCACCCCTTGCGGGTCAATGGTGACGCGATCCATGCGCTGGCGCTCTGGTTGAAGGAAAACGGTTCGCGACAGATCAGGCAACAGCCTGACTTGCACAGTGTGATGCGTGAACGCTACCCGGCGGGGTTGTTCAGTGAGGACGAAGTGCATGCGTTTTGTGACGTGTTGAGTAGCTAAAGCACCACCGAAATCAACTGTGGGAGCAGGCAAGCCAGCTCCCTCACTGACCGCGTTTTCCTCAAAAGCTATAGGTGCCGGTCACGACGAGACTGCGCGGCTCCCCTGGCTGGATCTGCGCCACACTGGTCGCCGACGCGTAGTAGGTTTTATCCGCGATGTTGTTCAGCGCCGCCCTTACATCCCACGCCTTCTGACGGAACCCCGCCAACGCATCCCAGCGGCCATAACCCGGTAACACCACGGTGTTGAGGCTGTCGGCATAACGGTCGCCGACCAGCGTCAGGCCGGTTTCCGCGTACCAGCCCATCTCCGGTTTCCAGGTAATGAACAGGCTGCCATTACGCTTGGCCACATCGCTGACGCGCTTGCCTTCAAAGCCGTTGTTGTCCTTCTCGATCGTGGCATTCTGCAAGCCCACACCACCGCGTACATACCAGTTTCCGACGATTTTTCCGGTGGCGGTCAGCTCCACGCCGCGTGAGCGCTGCAAGCCGCTGAGCAGGGTGATGGTGCGGTCCAGCGGGTCGCTGGTGCGGCGGTTGTAGAGTTCCAGTTCGTACACGGCGAGGGTGGTGCTCAGGCGGTCGTCGAGCCAGTCGCTCTTGACCCCGATTTCCTTCTGCTTGGTCAGCTCAGGGCTCAGGTCGTTGACGCTGCCGGCGGCGTTCGGGGTGATGCCGATCAAGCCGCCGCCCGCTGGGGAGAACGTCTTGCTCCATGAGGCATAGAACGAGTGATGTTCAAGCGGCGTCCACACCAGGCCAAAACGCGGGCTGGTGCTGTGGCTTTTGACGGCCTGCTGGGTGTTGAGCAGTTTGCTCTTGGTGTCTACCTCGAAGCGGTCGTAACGCAGGCCGGCCAGGATTTGCCACTGGTCATTCAGGCGCAGTTGATCCTGTACATAGATGGCGCGACTGTCGACTTCGGTGTGGTTGTTGCTTTGCAGGCTCATCCGCCCGGTGTGGCTGAGGTTGCGATTGGGCTGGTTGAGATCCAGGGGCGGCACGACGCGGCCGCCTTGTGCGACGGCAGTGGCGGTATACAGCTTCGGGTCGCGGCGCTGGCTGCCCAGTTCAAGGCCGGTGAGCAAGCGGTGCTCCAGGCCGAAGGTGCTGAAGCCGCCTTCCAGCTCGACGTTGTTGAAGATGTTGAGAGTGGTCAGGTCCTGCTGCCAGCGCTGGCGCGTGACACGGTTGGTCGACGGGGTATAGGCGGTGACGTAGGTATTGTCGAAATCGCTGTCGAGCTTGAACACACCCAGGGTCTGGCGCAGTTGCCAGTTGGCGTTGAGCTCATAGGCCAGCTTGGAGCGCAGCGACTGGGTTTTGTCGTCGATGTAGTCCCGGCTGTCGCCGTAGGTGGTGCTTCGGCTCACGTCAGCCGGGCGCCCGTTCGCTCCAGGAATGCCACGGTCGGGCGTGCGGTTGTAGCGACTGTATTCGTATTGCACCAGCCAGTTCAGGTCTGGCGTCAGTTGCCAGCTCAAGGACGGCGCGAAGAGCTGGCGGTTGCCGCTCACACCGTCGCGAAAGCTGTTGTTGTCCTGGTTACCCATGTTCAGGCGCAGGCTGATGTTATCGGTGGGGTCGGTGCTGAGGTCGGCGTACAGGCTGCGCAAATCATTGCTGGCGCCTTGGGCCTCAATGCTCGACGTGTGTCCGGCAATAGGCAGCTTGCTCACACGGTTGACGATTCCTCCCTGACCGCCTCGCCCGTAAAGTACTGCCGCAGGCCCCTTGAGCACTTCGATGCGCTCGATGTTATGCAGGTCGCGAATGTATTGGCTGTCGTCACGAATGCCATCAAGGTAGAAGTCATTGCTCGCGTCGAAACCGCGGATGCGCAAACTGTCGAAACGTGTGTCGGCGCCGCTGCTGACGTTCGGGATGCCGCTTAACGCCTGGCCAAGGTCATTGGTGCCGTAGGCGCGCAGGCTTTCGGTCTTCACTGAATCGATGGCCTGGGGCACATAGCGCACGGGTGTGGCGGTGCGGGTGGCCGTGCTGGTTTCCTTGACCCGCGGGTCGTCTTCGTCAGCTTCGGCACTGATCGAGGTTTCAGGCAAGGTGGTGGCCGCACAGGCAAAACCGGCAGACAGCAGAACGCAAAGCCCAAGGGTGATGGGCGTCAGGCGAAGGGCAGGCATGAAGGCATGTATCCGAATTGTGTGGGAGGAAAACTGCGCGTTAATGGTAATGCTTTGCATTTGCGCGCGTTATCTATTACCAAACGTATCGACTTCGAAATATGTTACGAGATGTGTTTCAAAGGCATTTGAAGGGGATTTTTTGTCGTTTTCAGAACAGCAATAGGCCCTTGTTTAGAATTATTTCGCCTAAATACAGACGATTCACGAAATTGACACATAGTTCAACGCGCGACTAGGATTGCGCCCAACGCCTTGGCTAATAGCCATGACTCATCCAATAAAAAAGGCTCGCGGCCTGTTAAGTCGTCCGCGGGCCTTCTTTTTTCCGGAAGCAGTCGACACCAGAAAAGCGACACGGGGCCTGGTGTCATAGCGCGTACTCAACCAGAAACAAGGAATACAAAAAAATGTTGAAGCAACGGATGAGTCTGATCGCTCTGGGGATTTTGAGCGCATCGACAGCAATGGCCAACGACCAGGACCAATCCAAGGGTTTTGTTGAAGACAGCCACCTGAATATCGCCGCCCGTAACGCCTACATCAGCCGTGACTACAAAAACGGCAAGCAAGACAAAGCCGAATGGGGCCAAGGCTTCATCGGCAAGTTCGAGTCCGGTTTCACCCAAGGTACCGTGGGTGTGGGTGTGGACGTGATCGGCCAGTACGCGATCCGTCTGGACGGTGGTCAAGGTCGCGCTGGCGCGGGCGGCATCGACTTCTTCAAACAGGGCAATGGCACTACCAACCCTTATGGCTCGAACAACCCTGGCTCGGCACCCCATGACCTGGCCAAGGGCGGCGCTGCCGTGAAGTTCCGCGTTTCCAACACGGTGCTCAAGTACGGTGATCAGTTCCCGGCTGTGCCTGTGCTGCAGTACGACAACTCCCGTCTGTTGTCGGAAACCTACACCGGTACTTCGATTGTTTCCAAAGAGATCGCCGGTCTGCAACTGGACGCGGGTCACTTCACCAAAGAAGCGCGCAAGAGCATGGAAGGCACCGACAGCGGTCGCCTGAAAAGCATCGACTATATCGGTGGTAGCTACAAATTCACCGAAAGCCTGTCGGCCGCGCTGTATGCCTCCCACATGCAGGACGTGCTGAAGAAGCAATACGTCAACGTCAACTACGTGCTGGCCCTGCCAGAGAAGCAGTCGCTGACGTTTGACTTCAACGGCTACAAAACCAAGCTGGACCGCAGCTTCGCCCTGGAAAACCAGAAAGATGCTGACGCCCGTGACAACAAAATCTGGAGCCTGGGCGCCACGTGGGCTGTTGGCCCGCACAGCTTCACCGTCGCTCACCAGCGCAGCACCGGCGACACCGGCTACCTGTATGGCGGCTACCGCAACGCTGGCGGCATCGGCGACGGTGGCAACACCATCCTGCTGGCCAACTCCTACTGGTCTGACTTCAACGGCAAGGACGAGCGTTCGTGGCAACTTGGCTACGGCATCGATTTCGCGACCTTCGGCGTACCGGGCCTGACCTACAACGTGGCCTACGTGCGCGGTACCAACATCGACGACGGCACCAACCGTGGCGATGGCACCGAGCGCGAAATCTGGAACCAGTTCAAGTACGTGGTCCAGAGCGGCCCAGCCAAAGACCTGAGCCTGCGTGCTCGCGCCTCGTGGCTGCGCGTTTCCAACAACGCTGACCAGTACAACGTAGGCGGTAACGAAATCCGTCTGTTCGCCGACTACCCGATCAACGTTTTCTAATTGATCCGGGGTCGCGCCTGATGCCAGGCGATAAAAACCCCGACCCGTTCGGGGTTTTTTATGTGCGCCCGGCAGTCCTTTTGCGCCTCAGCACACGCTTTATGCCCACAAATGTTGCGCAGATCCCTTTTCAGGAGCGCTGTAAAAAATTTTTAAAAAGCACTGACAAGGCGGGATTTCTGAAACAACGGATCACAGATAAGTGGCGAAAATTTCGCCTAATCCAATCGACGTTAACCGCGTTTAAACACCCGATGCGAGTCAATTAAATGGCGATGATTTAAAGTCACCTACCGTCTGGCGGCATAAAAGACGATATGTTGACAGTTTCTCCCGGATCTAACATGATCGGCGGCGTTTTGATGGCTTCAAGCCACTAAACTGACATCATTGCACCAAGCGGGCTGAGGTATTTTTCAGCCTGTGCTGGGCCTTAATCGTGCCACCGTTAGCGGACTGCCTATATGAAATCTCCGCTTGAGTCGTCAGGAAGAACCTCCATGGATGTTAAGCGAGTTTTGATTACCGGTGGTGCAGGCTTTATTGGCTCGCATTTGGTAGATGCCTTGCTGGGCAAGGGCTACAGCATTCGTGTGCTGGATAATCTGTCGACCGGCAAGACGAGCAATTTGCCTATCGGGAATCCGCATCTGGATGTCGTCGTGGGTGATGTTGCAGACACCGCGGTGGTCGAGCAAGCCATGCTGGGCTGTCATGCTGTGGTTCACCTGGCAGCAGTGGCATCGGTGCAGGCGTCGGTGGATGATCCTGTCGCTACCCACCAGAGCAATTTCGTCGGCACGCTCAATGTGTGCCAAGCCATGTTGAAGGCGGGTGTCAAACGTGTGGTATTCGCTTCCAGCGCTGCAGTCTATGGCAACAATGGCGAAGGCACGGCCATTGAAGAAGACACCCCCAAGTCTCCCCTGACGCCTTACGCGTGCGACAAGCTGGCCAGTGAGTATTACCTGGACTTCTATCGTCGCGAACATGGCTTGGAGCCTGTGATTTTTCGCTTCTTCAATATCTTTGGCCCACGCCAGGACCCGTCCTCTCCGTACTCGGGTGTGATCAGTATCTTCAGCCAGCGGGCAATCGCCAAGCAGCCGATTACCGTATTCGGTGACGGTGGGCAGACGCGCGATTTTGTCTACGTGCAAGATCTGGTGAGCATTCTCGTGCAGGCCGTGGAGGCCCGCGAGGCTGCCCCTGGTGCGGTCAATGTCGGGTTCAGCCGCGCGACCAGTTTGAACGACCTGATCAGCGAGCTGGGTGGTGCGACCGGTACGGCGCTGACGGTGACGCACCAGGCGCAACGCCAAGGCGATATTCGTCATTCCCGCGCGGACAACACGCGCTTGCTGCAACGCTACGTGCTCTCGGAACCGACGTCCGTGGGCCAGGGTTTAACACAGCTACTTCGCAGTTTGTAACCCGCCGGTCACCCTGTTCGACCTTAGCGCCGTCTCAGTTTCAATCATTTCAAGAGTGCATTATGGAAATCGTTTTTCGCAGGACGCGTGTCCGCGCAATAGCTGAGCGGCTACTGACCGCTTTTGCGTTGTTCGTTGGCGGGTCTATTGCGCAGGCCGCGACGTCGCCGCAGCCGGCCAGCGTGGCCTTCTGGTACGCCGAGCAGCCGCCCCTGGCGGAGTTGTCGCAGTTTGACTGGGCTGTGGTCGAGCCCGGCCACATGACGGCCGCCGACGTCAAAACCTTGCGTACGCTGGGCAGCGAACCCTTTGCTTATTTGTCCGTGGGCGAATTCGACGGCAATAAGGCGGCGCTCGAAAAAGCCGGCTTGAGCAAAGCGGTTTCCCCGGTGCGTAACGATGCCTGGGACAGCCAGGTCATGGACCTCACTTCGCAAGCCTGGCGTGAGCATTTATTTGCTCGCGCCAAAGCCTTGGAAGCCCAAGGTTATGGCGGTGTATTTCTCGACACCCTCGACAGTTTCCAGTTGCTGCCTCAAGCCCAGCGTGAAGCTCAGCGCGTGGGCCTGGCCAACCTGCTGCGTGAAATGCACAAGCGTCAGCCAAAATTGAAGTTGTTCTTCAATCGCGGTTTCGAAGTATTGCCTGAGCTGGATGGCGTCGCCGCCGCCGTGGCAGTCGAGTCGATTCACGCGGGCTGGGACGCCTCCGCCAAGCGTTATCGCCCGGTCTCGGAGTCCGACCGCGAATGGCTTGAAACGCATTTGAAACCGCTGCGTGCCAAAGGCATCCCGCTGGTAGCGATTGATTACTTGCCGCCTGAGCGCCGTGAAGAAGCGCGCAAACTGGCAAAGCGTCTGCGCGAAGAAGGCTACATCCCGTATATCAGCACGCCTGACCTCAATACCCTGGGCATCAGCAGCATCGAGGTTCAGCCACGCCGAATCGCGCTGATTTTCGACCCGCGCGAAGGTGCGCTGGAAGATGCTGCCGGCCATAGCGACCTCGGCGGCTTGCTGGAATACCTGGGCTATCGCGTCGATTATTTTCCGGCCGACAGCAACCTTCCGCTGTACAGCTTCAGTGGCCTGTACGCCGGCGTTGTTACCTGGATGACCAGCGGCCCGCCGCAGGACCCGGCTGCGTTTAGGCGCTTCATCAATGCGCGCCTGGACGAACAGGTGCCCGTGGCGTTTTTCAGTGGGTTGCCGGTTGAAGACAAGCTGCTGCTCAAGCGCCTTGGCCTCAAGCGTGATGCGCCGCCCGCCACGCAGGTGCTGACCGTTACTCATCAGGACAAGGCCCTGGTGGGCGCATTTGAAGCGCCGGTGGTGCCGCGCTCGCGTGACCTCACCGCCGTTTCCGTGATGCCCAATGGCCCGACAGCTGCGTTGTCGTTGAAGGGGGCCGGCGGTGAGGTGTTCACGCCGGTGGTGGTCGGCAAATGGGGTGGCTTGGCACTTGCGCCCTATCTGCTTGAAACCAACAACGAGCGCAGCCGTTGGATCCTCGATCCCTTTGCGTTTCTCCAGGCCAGCCTGCACCTGCCAAGCCAGCCGCGCCCGGACAGCACCACCGAAAATGGCCGGCGCATTGCGACCGTGCACATCGATGGCGATGGCTTCCCTTCCCGCGCCGAAGTGCGTGGCACACCTTACGCCGGGCGCCACACGCTGGACGACTACATCAAGCCCAACCCGTTTCTGACTTCGGTGTCGATCATCGAAGCCGAGATTTCGCCCCGCGGCGCGTTCCCCTTCCTGGCCCGTGAGCTGGAGCCGATTGCACGCGAGATCTTTGCCAACCCTAAGGTTGAAGTTGCCACGCATACCTACAGCCACCCATTTTTCATGCAGCCGGAAAAAGCCAAGAAACGCGAGAACTTCAATCCGGAATACGGCATGAACATGAAGGTGCCTGGCTACGACAAAATTGATTTTCGCCGCGAAATCTTTGGCTCGCGCGACTACATCAACCAGAACCTGACCACCCCGCAGAAGCCGGTGAAATTAGTGTTCTGGCCAGGTGATGCGCTGCCATCGGCGAGCACCATCAAATTGGCGTATGACGCTGGCCTGAAAAACGTCAACGGTGCCGAAACCATCATGACCAAGGCCAATCCGTCGCTGACCGGCCTTAACCCGCTGCTGCGCCCGACCGCAGGCGGCTTGCAGTACTACGCGCCGATCATCAACGAGAACTTGTACACCAACTTGTGGAAGGGCCCGTATTACGGTTTCCGCGAGTTGATCGAGACGTTCCAGCTCACCGACAGCCCACGCCGTCTGCGTGGCCTGCACCTCTATTACCACTTCTATTCCAGCACCAAGCAGGCGTCGATCAAGGCCATGCACGAGATCTATGGCTACATGCGCGAGCAGCAGCCGATGTCGTTGTGGATGAGCGACTACCTCGACCGTCTGCACGGTTTGTATCAGGCGAGCCTGGCACGCACCGCGGATGGCGCCTGGCAGATTCGCGGGATGGACGCACTGCGTACCGTGCGCCTGGACGCGCAAATGGGCTGGCCGGACCTGTTGAAATCGCAAGGCATCGCCGGCGTGCGCGATTTGCCGCAAGGGCGCTACGTGGCCCTGAGCAGCGACAAGGCGTTGCTGGTGCTGCGCCCGGATCGAGACCCGAGACCGGCGCTGGAAGAGGCCAATTTGCCTCTGCTGGACTGGCGTTACCTGGATGAGCGCCGCGTGAGCTTTGCGTTCGCCGGCCAATTCGACCTGACCTTCTCCGTACGTTCGGCCACTGCCTGCCGCGTGGAAGTGGATGGCCAACGATTTGCGGGCAAGGCTTCGGCCGGCCTGTGGACTTTTCAATTACCTATGAAGCAGGTGAGTAATGGTCAGCTCCTCTGCAACTAAAAACAGCCGCCTGCTCAACCCTTGGGCATTGGCGGTGGTGGCGGTTGCCGTAGGTGGCCTGTTGTGGGCGACCTTCCAGCGCGAAGAAGTGTTCCAGCCCGACGGTCGCCAGCCGGATGCGGTCTCGGCCAACTATGCCGAGTTGCTGCTGACGGCTCACCCGGACGACGATCACCTGCGTCTGCAACTGGTCGATTTGTTGATTCGCCTCGGTGACTACACCAAAGCGCGCCAGCACCTGGAAGCCTGGCCCAAGCCACAGCCTGAAATCCAGGCTTACTATCGTCTTGAACTGGACGCGCTGGTCGCCACCAGCAGCAACGACTTGATCGCGCAGCAAGCGCTCGTCGAGCGCCTGGGTAGTTTCGATTACCACAAATTGCCATTGCCCCAGTTGCAAAACCTGGCGGCGCGGGCGTTGACCTTGCAGGCGCCTGAATTCGCGGCGGGTGTGTACGAAGAAATCGCCGCTCGCGATCCCGCACAGCGTGCCGAAGCGCTCAAATCGGCGGCTCAGTGGTACATGGCCAGCGAAAAACCTGAGCGTGCTGCCGATATTTACCTGCAGCTCAGGCGCGACGCCCAGCTACCGGCAGAGCGTCGTGATTACGCGCAGTTGGCGTTCAACAGCTTGCTGTCGGCGGGTCGCGACAAACAGGCTGCGCAGGTGCTGTCCGACGAATTGCCCCAGCTGACTAACCCCCAGACCGATGTGGCATGGCTGGAGCAGGGCGTCGACGTCGCCGTGGCAACCAAGCAATTTGACCTGGCGCAACGCGTGCTCAAGCAGTGGCGCGAAGTGCAGCCGGACAATCCGAACATTGCGCTGAAAGAATTCCACGTGCGTCTGGCCATTAATGACCTGGCGGGCGCCTGGGAAACCGGTCAGCAATTGACGGTCGATTATCCGGACGACACCGAGCTGCTCAATCAAATGGCGTTGCTCGGGGAGTGGCGCGGTGATAACGCAGCGGCCTTGGGTTATTGGATTCGCTTGCTCAAGCTCAAAGAAGACCCGCAAACCCGCGAACACGCCTGGCGCCTGGCCAGCCAGCAGTTCGATTTCGACCGCTCGATCCCGCTGCTAGCCGAGATCATGCAACAGCGCGCGCTCACCGATATCGAGCTGGACGCGTTGATCTATGGCCACGAATCGCGTGGCACGCCTGCCGAGGCCGAGGCCTGGTTGCGCACCTATCTGCGCAAATACCCAGGGCACCGCCTGGCGTGGACACGTTTGCTGCAAAACCTGGACAACACCGGGCAGTTCGCCGCAAGAAGCAAGGTTTACAACGACTACGCCAAACGCTTCACCCTGACCTCGGCCGAGCGGGTGGACTGGGTTGGCACCGAGATGAAGCTGTTTGACGAGCAAGCGGCATGGGACGTCGTGAAGGTGGATGACCCTTCGATCGAGGATCCTGAGTATTGGCACGCCCGCGCTAGCCTGGCGTGGGACCTGGAGCGTGATGAAGACCTGCGCGTTTCGTTGGAACGCCTGCTGGCCATCAACGGCAAGCTGATCAGCGGCGACGAGAGCCAGCTCATCACCCTTTATCGCACCCCAGACCCACAGCGCGCCCTGGCCCTGATGGTCGCCAGTTGGAAACGCGCCCAAGACCCGCAACGCTTGGTCGAGGCCTTGCAGCTCGCCCAGGAATTGCAGGAGTGGGACCAAGTGGTCGCGTTGCTCGAAGACGCTAAACAGTACCCAGAGGCCTACGAGCAAGCCCAGGTTCTGGCCGTGCGGGGTGCATTGGCGATTGAGCAGGGCGACAGCGCCGAAGCCGAGCGTTTGTACCTGCTGGGCCTGTCGCGTTATCCCAACGACAACCTGTTCCGCGAACGCATGATCTGGATGTATGTCGACCAGGGCAACACCGAGAAACTCAAGCCATTGCTGGCCAAATGGCGCGTCTATGCGCGTCAGGACCGTCTGCTCTGGCTGCCATTTGCCAGCGCCAGTCAGTTGTTGAATCGTGATACCGACGCCTTGGCCTGGTACCGCATGTACCTCAAGCTCACCCCGAACGACTGGCTGGTGCAGGCGGCATACGCCGATGCACTCGACACCGCCGGCTACCAGGATGCGGCACAACGGCTGCGCTTGAAACTGCTGCGCAACCCCGAGGCTGAAGGGCTGCAACCTTCGTCCCAGCGCTACGCGATCTGGTTGCGGCTGATGTCCAGCAGCTACTCGCCACGCAAGGCGCAGCAGGAACTGTTGAAGTGGAAAGACGGTTCGCCGTCGATGAAGCAGATGTGGTTCGAGCGCTTGCTGGCACGGCTGGACGCGAGCAATCAGGAGTCGCAGAAAGACCAATGGCTGGAATGGGCGCGTAGCCAAGGCCTCAAGGTCGACCGTTACGAGCAGATTCAGGAAGCGCTGCGCAGTCGCAACAAGGCCCAGGTTGAAACCCTGTTGGCCAGCAGCGACCTGAACCCGGCGCAACGTGCGCAGGCACTCAGCCGCCTGGGTCGCACCAACGAAGCGCTGGACGTCAGCTTGACCGCATTGGGTGACGACCAGCCGGAGTCGGTGCGCGAGCAACTGCGCCGTCAAGCTGTTGAGATCCACGAAAGCACTCCGCAAGGCGCGCTGCTGTCCTACCAGAAGCAAGACTTCGGTGGCCTCTCGTTTGATGCGCCGCGCTTGGAAATCGCTCACAACCTGGGTGACAACTGGTACGCCGACCTCGAGATGGAGCACGGCAACTACAAGGGCGACGACGTCATCTCATCGAGGATCGGTGACGAAAGCAACGCGGCCCTGACCTTGATTCGTTCGGTGGAAAACGGCAGCTGGAAGGTGTTCGCTGACACCAGCCAGCGCAAGGACGACGATCGCAACGGCCTGGTCCTGTCGCGCCTGTGGCAGCTGGGTTCCAGCCACCAACTCGAGACCGGCCTGGACTGGCATCGCAAGAGTGACGACAGCGGCTTGATGCGCGCCTTCGGCCAGCAGGACCGAGCCTGGGTCGGCGGGCGTCATGGCCTGACCGCACGGGACCAGTTGAGCTGGGAAGTGGCGCAGCGTTCGTTCTCTACCCGTGCCGGCGACTCGCTGGGTACCGGGCATGCGCTGAAGGTTGAGCTTAACCATACGCTGGAATTCGCCGGGCCTAACTGGACGGTGCGCGGCGGTGCGGATTATCAGAAGAACAGCGTGAAGGACCGGGAGCTGGAATATCTGTCGAGCCGCAACGGCGGCGCCGTCAAGGTTACGCCTCAGTCGATAGATGCCGATACGGGTCTGCCTGATCCTCTTGATGTAGACCCGGTCACCGCCGACAACCTGCTGCAAAGCCGCTACGGCCAACTCTACGTCGGTACCACCTGGCGTCGCGGCATCCCTGGCGCGCTGGTGCGCACCAAGCCCCAATACACCTGGCTGGTGGACGTGACGGCAGGCTGGCAGTGGACGGACCAAACCTTCAACTACGGCATGAACACCGGCATCGGCTTTGAAGTGCTGGGTGACGACGAACTGGCCCTGACCGTCGGTTACCAATCTGCGCCACAAGGCGGGGATGGCAAATCCGGCGGAACACTGGGCATGAGCTACGGCGTGCGTTTCGGGCGCTGATTACAGAATCTCTACGGGAGAAAACCTATGCAAGTAATTCGTAACCTGAGCCTGGCGCTGACAGTCCTGTTCGTTGCCGGCTGCTCAAGCTTCACCAGTGAGACCAGCCCGAACCTGCCACGCAATGCGCAGTGGGGCATCGTGCCGATGGTCAACTATTCGCAGACCCCGCAAGCCGGTGAGCGCAGCGAGCAGATCCTGCTCAGTGTGCTCAGCAGCCATGGTCTGCAACCACGGGTTTACCCTGTCACCACCCAGGGCGAACAAGCCTTGATGGACGACAATGAGCGTCTGGCCGGTGCCCTCGATTGGGCCCGTGAGCAGAAACTCGATTACGTGGTCGCGGGCAGCGTGGAAGAGTGGCAGTACAAGAACGGCCTGGACGGCGAACCGGCGGTGGGCATCAGCCTGCGCGTGCTGGAAGCCAGCAGCGGCCGCGTGCTGTGGAGCAAAAGTGGCGCCCGCGCCGGCTGGTCCCGTGAAAGTCTGGCGGGCAATGCTCAAACAGTCATCGACAAACTTGTTGGCGCCCTTCGGTTCGAGTGAACGCAATGAATTCTCCACACATGGATTACAGCCTGGCGCCTCGCGCCAGCGGGCCGGTGTCTTGGCTGGAAACGATACTGGTGACGGGCCTGGCGATCGGCCTCGGCTTCTGGCTCACGCCTGAAGACCCGTTGCAGATGCATGCCGGTTTCCCCTGGCCGATCCTGGCACCGCTGCTGTTAGGTGTACGTTATGGCTTTGTGCGCGGCTTGTTCAGCGCGGTTCTGGTGGTGGCGGCGCTGTTTGCGCTGCGCAGCAGCGGGCACGAAGGTTATACCCAGATTGATCCGTCGTTTATCGTCGGCGTGCTGGTGTGCGGGATGCTCGTCGGTGAAGTGCGGGACCTGTGGGTGCGTCGCCTTGAGCGTCTGCAGATGGCCAACGAATACCGTCAGTACCGTCTCGACGAATTCACCCGCGCCCACCAGATTCTGCGGGTCTCCCATGACCTGCTCGAGCAGCGTGTGGCGGGCAGCGACCAGAGCCTGC
Source organism: Pseudomonas sp. RA_15y_Pfl1_P11 (assembly GCF_963970975.1). Classification (NCBI taxonomy): domain Bacteria; kingdom Pseudomonadati; phylum Pseudomonadota; class Gammaproteobacteria; order Pseudomonadales; family Pseudomonadaceae; genus Pseudomonas; species Pseudomonas sp. RA_15y_Pfl1_P11. The sequence goes on along the minus strand of NZ_CAXAOY010000028.1, from coordinate 10,816 downwards.
GCAGTTCCTTGCTGGGCTTGCGGGAAAAGCTGCGTGGCATGCCGGTCGAAGGCGATGCCCTGATCGCGCTGGCTGAGCCCATCGTAGCGATGCTCGGCCAGTACGGCGCCTTGCGCGTGGCCGGGTTGTACCGCGTCGATGACAGCGAACAAAACATACTGCCTCAAGCCTTGGCGATGATCGGTGTGATGGGCCCGTTGGACGTGGGTGATGACCTGATCAAGCTGTGCCTTGAGCGCGGTGAACTGGTCAGCGTGCGCCAGGAATTGATTGATTCCGGCAAATCCTCGCAGTTTTCGTCGCTGCAAGCGTGCATCCCGCTGATCGACGCCGAAGGCAACCTGTTGGCCATCCTGGCGGTTCGGCAGATGCCGTTCTTTGCGTTCCAGGACCGCACCTTGAGCCTGTTGTCGCTGCTGGCCGGCCACATCGCCGACCTGCTGCGTCGCGACCCGCAAGTGCTGCAACTGCCGGACGCCGGCGCCCAGCAGTTCACGTTGCAACTCAAGCGCTCGCTGGTGGACATAGAGCAGCACACCTTGCCGGCCGGGTTGTTTGCGTTTGAGATGACACGCCCCAACGACGAGCTGACGCGCCTGATGGCGCGCAGCCAGCGCGGCCTGGACCTGCACTTGCCGGTGCGCAACAACCGCGACCACGCGCTGCTGTTGGTGTTGTTGCCGTTGACCAGCCCGCAAGGCACCGAGGGCTACCTGGCCCGTATCAGCCTGATGTTGCATGAGCATTTTGGTATCGACAGCGACTTCGAGAGCCTGGGCGTACGGGTGATGCCTTTCAACCTGGAGCCTGGCTGTGACCGCAACGGGCTGCGTAACTTCCTTTACAACGAGTGTGGCTTGAATGATCAGCAAGTGGCTGTTTAGCGGAGCCTTGGTGCTAGAGGCGGGCAGTTGGGCAAGTTTGTGGCTCGACGCGCCTCAAGCGCACCAACTGCTGGTCTTCACCTTCAGCCATGGCTTCGCCTGCCTGATGCTGTGCGCGGCCGTGTGGCTGTTGCTGCCGGCGCGCTACCGCAAGCCGTTGCCCTGGAGCCCGCTGTTCATTTTCAGCCTGGCGTTCTTTGTGCCGGTCATCGGCACCCTGGGTGTGGTGGCTGCGATCTTCCCGGCGCTGTACTTGCCGCGCAAGCGCGACAAACAAGCCTGGCAGGCCGTTGGTATTCCAAGCTTGCCGTACCGCGCGCAAGCGCAGTTGCACAAGCCGGTGTTCGCCGATGGCGGCTTACAGGATGTGCTGCGTCACGCGCCCGATCCGGACCAGCGTTTGTCGGCCTTGTTGGCCACACGACGGATGCCCGGCAAGGAAGCGGTGCCCATTCTCAAGTTGGCGCTGGCAGATCCCAGCGACGACGTGCGCCTGCTCGCCTACTCGATGCTCGACAAGCAGGAAAGCGATATCAACCTGCATATCCAGATGGCCCTTGAGCAACTGGTGGATGTCAGCTCGCGCACCGCAGGCCCGGTCCACAGCATGCTGGCGCGCTGGTACTGGGAACTGGCCTACCTCGGCCTGGCGCAAGGCAGCGTGCTGGAGCACGTACTCAACCAGGCCAGCGAGCATGCCGAGCAGGGCTTGGCAGCGGGCGAGGGCGGTGAGCTGTTCCTGCTGGCTGGCCGTATCGCCCTGGAGCGCGGCGAGAACGAGCGCGCCGAAGTCCTGCTGCGCCTGGCGGAAGAAAACGGCATGGGCTCGGCCCAGGTCTTGCCGTTTCGCGCAGAGCTGGCGTTCGAGGCCGGTCGTTATCACGAAATTCCCGGGTTGCTCGCCAGCCTTCCCGAGAAAACCCGCCAGCGGCCACCGTTCGCTGAGTTGGTGAGGAGCTGGAATGAGTAACAAGCAAGAGGCACCGATTGCAGACATCTGCCTGCTGCTCGAAGGCACCTGGCCTTACGTGCGCGGCGGCGTTTCGAGCTGGATTCACCAGATGATCCTCGGCCTGCCGGAGTTGACCTTTTCGGTGATGTTCATCGGCGGCCAGCGCTCAGCGTATGAGAAACGCCGTTACGAAGTGCCGGCCAACGTGCTGCACATCGAAGAGATGTTTCTCGAGGACGCGACCCATCCCACGAATCTGCACGGCACACCGCGCGAAGCCAACCCACAGCACCTGGCCGACCTGTATCGCTTTTTGCATCACCCGGACCAACCTGAACGTGAGCTGGGCGAGAAGCTGCTCGATTGCATCGCCAGCGGCGACATGACCCTTGACGACGTCCTGCGCAGCCGCGCCAGTTGGGAGACGCTCAGCGAGGGTTATCGCCTGCATTGCGCCGACCCGTCCTTTGTCAATTATTTCTGGACCCTGCGCTCGCTGCAGTCGCCTTTGCTGATGCTGGCCGAAGCCTCGCGCAAAATGCCGCGCGCGCGCGTGCTGCATTCGATTTCCACCGGTTACGCCGGGCTTTTGGGCTGCATTCTCAAGCAACGCTGGAACTGCGCCTACTTGCTCAGCGAGCACGGCATTTACACCAAAGAACGCAAGATCGACCTGGCCCAGGCCTCGTGGATCGCCGAGACCTCCGGCCAGGCGCTGAACCGCAGCCTCGACGGCGGCTCGGGTTACATCCGTACGCTGTGGGTGCGCTACTTCGAGCGGATCGGCCAATTGGCCTACAACAGCGCCGACAACATCATCGCCTTGTATGACGGTAACCGTCAGCGCCAGATCAAGGACGGCGCCGAGCCTGCACGCACGCAATTGATTGCCAACGGTATCGACCTGGCGCAGTGGAATCGTGTGCTTGAAACACGCGCGCCGGGCATTGCCCCGAGGGTGGGCCTGATCGGGCGTGTGGTGCCGATCAAGGACGTGAAAACCTTCCTGCGGGCCATGCGCGGCGTGATCAGTGCCATGCCTGAGGTTGAAGGCTGGATCGTCGGGCCGGAAGAGGAAGACCCGGAGTACGTCAGCGAATGCCGCAGCCTGATGGCCAGCCTGGGCCTGGAAGGCAAGGTGCACTTCCTCGGCTTCCAGCGCATTCAGGACATCCTGCCTCAGCTCGGCTTGATGGTGTTGACCTCGATCAGTGAGGCGCAACCCCTGGTGATCCTCGAAGCCTGGGCCGCCGGCACGCCGGTGGTCAGCAGCGACGTAGGCTCGTGCCGCGAACTGATCGAAGGCGGCAGCGCCGAAGACCGTGACCTTGGCATTGCGGGCAAGGTGGTCGCGATCGCCGACCCACAGGCCACCTCCGTCGCCATCCTGGAACTGCTGCGCAGCCCGGAACGCTGGCAAGCCGCACAGGCCAGCGGCCTGGCGCGGGTCAACCGTTATTACACCGAAGCCTTGATGTTGCAGCGCTACCGCGACCTGTACCAGGCAGCCATGGAGAACAGCTAAATGGCCGGTATTGGCTTTGAACTGCGCAAGATCCTTTCGCGCGACTCTTACACCGCCACCCTGCATGCCTACGTCTATGCCGGGCTGATCAGCTCCGGGCCGTGGGTGCTGTCGATCATCAGCGTGATGCTGGTGGGCATCATCAGCCTGGGCTTGATGTTGCCCAACTCGCTGGTCGGGCAGTTTCTGGTGACGGTGACGTACCTGATGGCCAGCTCGTTGATCCTGACGGGCGGCCTGCAACTGTTCTTTACCCGGTTTGTGTCCGACCAACTGTTCCAGCGCAACTACGAGCAAATCCTGCCCAACCTGCTGGGCATATTGCTGATGGTGACCGTGGGCGCCGGCGTACTCGGCATCATCCTGCTGGCGGTGCTGTTCGATCAGCCGCTGATCTACCGCGTGCTGGTGCTCTCGAACTTCGTGGTGCTGTGCAACCTGTGGCTGGTGATCATTTTCCTGTCGGGGATGAAAAAATATAACCGCATCCTGCTGGTGATGCTGGTGGGCTACTCGCTGATGGTTGCGAGCGCCTACCTGCTGAGCTTCCTGGAGATGCCAGGCTTGCTGCTGGCGCTGTTGATCGGGCACAGCACGCTGCTGTTCCTGTACCTCTACGACATCCTGCGCGAATACCGGGCTGAAAAACTCATCGCCTTCGACTTCCTCGATCGCCGCAACGTGTTCCTCAGCCTGCTGGTGACCGGGTTCTTCTACAACTTCGGCATCTGGGTGGACAAGATCATGTTCTGGTTCAACCCGGCCACCTCCAACACCGTCATCGGCCCGCTGCGCGCCTCGATCCTCTACGACATGCCGATCTTCATCGCTTACCTCGCGATCATCCCCGGCATGGCCGTGTTCCTGGTGCGCATCGAAACCGACTTTGCCGAATGGTACGACCGCCTGTTCCGGGCCATCCGCGACGGCGAAACCCTGCAGCACATCGGCTCGCTGAAGACCGAGATGACCCTGTCCATCCGCCAGGGTCTGCTCGAAATCTGCAAAGTCCAAGGCCTCACCGTGGTGCTGCTGTTCCTCTTCGCACCACGCCTGCTGGACTGGCTGGGCATCTCCAGTTACTACCTGCCACTGTTCTACATCGACCTGATCGGCGTGAGCATCCAGGTTGTCTTTATGGCGCTGCTCAACGTGTTCTTCTACCTCGACAAACGCCGCGTGGTGCTGGAACTGTGCGTCCTGTTCGCCGTCCTCAACGCCGGCCTGACACTGCTCAGCATGCACCTGGGCCCGAGCTTCTTCGGGTACGGGTTTACGCTGTCGTTGCTGGTGTGTGTACTGCTGGGGCTGGCGCGCTTGTCATCGGCGCTGGAGGATCTGGAGTACGAGACGTTTATGTTGTCGCGTTGATCGCGGTTGCTGGCGAATAAAAAAGGCACTTGTCGGTGAGCGGCAAGTGCCTTTTTTTGTTGCTGCGTTATTGCTCTGTGTTGCAGGGTGATTCCAGTACTTTCACGACGTCATCAATCACCGCCTTGCTCATCTCCTGCAGATAATGCGATGCCCAGGCATAACGATCTGTGTCTCGCGTCATTGCTGCGTCTTCTGCGAGCAACTGGGCGACATGGAGCAGATCGGAAACGTGGTGCAAGGCTTCATGCAGGGAAACACCGCTGTTGACGCGGAACAGAGGGTGGTCGGAGTGAAAGGAGAAGGGGGTGACGCCGAGGGTGGTTAGTGCGGATGGACTTGGAGCGGTCATTGGTAAAACTCCCATATCGGGTGAGCGCTACCACGTTCGTTCTCAGGCGAATGGGTGGCAGCTGTGCGCAGGCTGAGAAACCGGAGATACAGGAACCCGGCAGACCCGAAGGTCTCCCACGCACAGCCGCCATTGCACGAATTGTGAGGCGAAAAAAAACGCCTGCAAATCGGGTTTTGGGGGCGCTTGGTGCGCCTGCATCTTGCCGGGTTCTCAGGCCCGATCGCTGAATTGGCAGCGACGCAGGGAGAGTAGCGTGGTGGGGGCGGGGGAGCAATCGAGAAAGTTGATGGGAGGGTTTTTTGCGGCGGTTTGCGTTGCCGTGTGGTGAGCCTAAGTCGTTGTTCTATATGGTGCGGCACCAGACGAACGGTATGTTTCGGGGAGGCTAGGTGTTCTGCGGGTCTGGAAGTCTGTGGAAAATTTGACGTACCCCAAACGGTAACTGTAAATAAATCAGCTAGTTATGGTTGTCAGTGGAATCGAATCAGGGACCTTTTAAAGGTGTCAGCAAGTTGTCGGGTTGCACGTAAAATATCCAGAGTAAGATACGGCATGGTAAACCTCTAGAATTTGAACGTTGCCTTATTTCTCCGTGGGTAATAGGCAGGAGCCGGCGCATAAGCGACCAGTCACATGTGTCTAATATCAGGGTCGATTAAGTTCTTCGAGAGTAAAGTAAAATAAGTTACATGACTATTTGAATGGTAATTCAATATCATTTGGGTGCTTTATAGGGTGAATTTTTCTCAAGCTTAATACTGTTTCAGCTAGGGCTTTAAAAGTGTCTGGTACAGATGCACATGACTCTGCCATATGTTCAGCTAATCTTACTTTGTTTATCGAACAGGCTCTGCCGTTGTTCTGTTCTATAAACTTTGCAAATTGGGAAAACCATGGCTCTTTGATTTTAAATGTAGATCGAAAAGAAACTTGCATGTCATGTGAGAAATTTGCGATGACATCTTTCTCAAAACAAGCCTGCATAAAGTTCTCAGGAGTAAATACCTCCTCAAGAGAACCTCCTGAGCTTCCGTCAGAGTAATTTACAACTGGAGTCTGTGGGATTTTAAAAGTAGTGATTAAGGTGTCGCTAATATTCATAGATGCCTTTTTTCCGGGTAAGTCATCGTCATAGGTCACGATGATTGGCCTGTCATGACTTAATGTTTTTCGCAATAGCCGAATAGCGTGCTTCAGATTGCCGATTCCATTGTAGTTAGCGATAAATATGCCATCTGAATTAAAATTCAAACCACAGTCTTCCAGAAGCCTCTGAAATATTGCCTCCTCAGAGTCTCCTTCAACAAAAATATAGATGCACTGGGCAATGGCGGCGTTTTTCATAATTACTTCTTCGCAAAAGTCCGTAATCATTTCATCGTAGAGGATGTCTTCCATGGTTGTACTCATTATTGGCAAGCCCCTAGGTTAAAATTCTAGAAAAGGTACGTGAAAAAAATCTGTATAATTGCCGTTGTTGAAGTTCTGCCTAAAATCTAGCCGGTAGAGGTATGTGCTGCTATAAGCAATCGTTAGCGCCTCTTAAACCTGCTCGCATCGAATCCTGGATGGGATTCAATGCGTTGTAGAACTAACGCTATTAGCCGACCTCGCACATGGGGGGTTTAAATTGATCGCCGAACTCTTTCTCTGCAGGTTTCCGTCGTGCAATAACTTCTTTCGAGAACGCTCTAAGCTTGGCAATGTCTTCAAGAACCTCCGCAGGAGCGGGCCGGTTTTCTGTTAATGCTCTAGATTTGTCGTGACCGAACATCCAGTTACTGGCCTTGGTCATTTGTTGGGTGATGATATTTGCATCTGTGGGTTCAATGCTAAGTTGATCCAGTCTAAGTGTTTGAACACTATTTCGGCCGCGTGTTACGATCTGGCAAAATAGATCCTGCTCGATTAGCGATTCCCACGCTTCCCGTAGCAAACAGTAGAGCAGAGCCGCACGCTGGTTGTAATTATCAACATCACTATCGTATAAAACCTTAATGGTGTGAACATCTTCATCTAGGTGTTGTGCACGTTGAGCTGTACTCATGCCGCGCCAAGGAGCTTTGCTGTAGCAAATGCCTGAATCCGTACCATTTCTTCGTATAGTAAAGGTAGAGCGCGCGGGTCCTTTTCCGAGGCTAAGAGCGATATCATCGCACTTTCCCTCGATTTCCATAATCAGTGAAAGGTCGTGTGTAAATGTAATGACCTGTCGAGTTAGCGCCTCTTTGGCTAGCCGCTCCGCGATTTTCTCCCGGTATATATGATCCAAGGAGCTGACCGGATCATCCAATATTATTGGCGCGTCGTTTTTAAAAGTTTTAATTTCCGCTAAGAATGCGGATAACGAAATTACTTTTTGTTCCCCCTCGCTAAGGATTTTTCCAGGGCGCTTGGTTGCTATGGAAAAACTATGAGAGGTATCGGAGTCACGCACGACGGGGGAGATTTTTACGTCAAGGGAAACCCCCATAAACTCTAATTCAGTCTTGAAGTTTTCAATAAAGTCTGGGGTGACCAGCTGTGAGATTATAGCCTTGGCCTTGGTGGAGAATTTCTGCTTTGTGCTTCTTATTGCGTTTAATGCATCGGAGACTTTTTTGTTGAAAACAAGCGATTGCTGATATTCGATAATTAAATCTTGAGATTTGTTTAGGTTGTGGTTGAGCTGAAGCTCAGTGCGTCGGGTGACATTGTTTTTATGTATTTCCGGGGTAATCGTTTGCAACAGATCTTGCTTTTTCTGTTCCAGTAGTTTTATCAACGTCTGTGCCAGAAAATCAGCATCTACTAGATCGGAGGGGTATGTGTGATTTTGATCCTCGGGCAGCTCAAAATAATCTTTTCTTGATTTTATGATTTTGAATATCGAGCGCACTTTATGATCATTGCCAAGAATCTCTATCAGGTCATTACAAAGTGGTTCGTAGGATTCTTGATCCGGCACAACAAGATCTTTAATTGCCTTTTTAACCGCTTGAAGATTTTCCAGCTTTTTTTCGTATATCGTTTTGCTTTTGTCGATGATGTATGATTCAAATCGCGACAACCTTTCTTCGGCCTCATGTTCTAGGGGCTGCATACACAGTACGCACAGGGCACCATCATCAATGTTGGGGAAGTCTTTGCCAACATAGGCATGGCTCTCTGAAAACTCTTTTGCGGCGTTGAAGAGTAATTTCCATGCTTCGGTATGCACACCGTCCAACGGCTCTGCTATTTCCAATTTCGCGATAGCTAAATCGTACGCTTGTTTCGAGGTAGCCACAGCGCTCTCTAACTCAGAGATTTCCCTAACCTTTTGACTACTAAGTACAGCTAGACAGCTCTTGAGTTTCAAAATCACCCTAGGGATTCGGGTTTCGATCAAGGTAGTAATTTTCTCAAGTTTCTTTGTGCTAGTACCGTTTTCATTTTCTTGAATAGTAACTACCAGGCCGTCTAATTCAATCTGATTTTCATCGGCCCATGAAAGCTTTGTTCTTATACTTTGAGGTGTTGTCTTGTCAGAGATTGCTTTCAGCCAACCATGAAGGAGAGGTGAGTGCTCAATTTCGGAAATCTCGGGGAGTTTAGCTACCTTGAGTTTTCCAGAAACTATTCTCTTAATCTCCTCAGTTATAGTAGCTACCTCATCAAATATCTCTACCCCTTTTGGTTTGTAAGTGACTTGGTTGTTTTTTTCTAAGAGTATTTTTCCAGAGTCAGAGTCATATACGTTTATAACCGAAAGATCTGTCAATGTTTTTCCGGGGGACCAATCCCAAACCAATCGTTCGCCGTTCTTTAGAAGAGAAATTTTCGCGCCCTGCGGGCCTTTCTGGTTTTTATAGACGTTCGATAAAATTTCTGGCTCGACATGTTTGGCGAAGCAAGCATTTTTTAAAATCCTTGTATATCCAGATTTTCCAGAACCATTTTCACCATAGATTAAAGTGATACCGCTATGACTAAACGGTAGTGTCGATCCACTATAGATTGCGTTTACATTTTCTACGGCATGTACGCTGCATAGTTTAATTGGGTCAGATGACAGCAGATCGTCTACGGTTTCGCTCTTAAAAAATGGGGCAGTGCATTTTTTCTGCTCTCCACCTTCATTAATCCCAAAGCTTGCGATGACGTTGTCAATCACCTGTTTTGTGGAGTCTTCCGTTAGCGTCCCATTTTCCAAAAGACGTCGGACTAAGTCGGCCTCCCAGTCAGAAAGGCCCGTGACGGCCCATTCAACGATTTCCTTGACAGAATTCATGCGACGACATCCCTATTATTGGCATTTTGCCATTACTTTTACCTTCACAGTGCGGTGATGTCCATACCCTGAAAGTAGAAGAAGCCACTCCCGATGCAGGAGAATCCAGACCACGCAAACTCAGGGATGGCCGCTTTGGCCACTGCTGAGTAAAAGAGCGCCTGAGCTTCGCCGGCTTGGCAAGATAAATGTTGAGGTGCGATGGTTAGCGCTACAAAGCCTATTTACATGCTATTTCCATCCAGGCGACGTGTTCAGAGGTATCGATGTCTCGCTTGTACACTGAGCAAAGAAGATTTTTTAAACGGATGAGCGTCTCCAAAGCGCGGGGGAGTGACTCGATTGTCGGATAATTAGTAAAAGGGTTCACGCCCCCTTTTCTCCAAAAAGAATTAAAGTGCAGCAACCCATATGGCCTTATAGAGTAAAGCCATAAATTCACATAATCAAAATTGCCATGGCCGAACATGATCAATGTAGCATCCACCAACACTCATGCTAAAGGGGTAGCTTATGAACGAATCAGATCCAATACCGTTCAATAGTGGCATAGGTATTCAAGGGGTCAAAACTGGAACACGGTCTGGTTCATTTCTAAGAAAATTTATACCCGCGATTTACGTTGTAGTTGAGGATCCCGTAGCCAAGGGGGTCATCGAGAGTATTATCCATACAAACGAATCAAAACCAGCATGTAAGTTCATGGTAGTAGGCGCTTGGAAGAATCTTATATCAAGCCTTTACGGATTCTTGAAGTACGGGGATGAACTGCAGAGCAATTTTAGGATGCCTGCATTTTCAATTGTCGCAATTCATGATGGTGATATAACGGCATTAGAGATAACGAAGAGAATCAACAGTGTGATCAATGGGGATCATCCCCCAGCAGCGGATGCTGCATTGAAAGAAATCATGACCCAAAGCATCCTAGGACTCAATCTCCAGCATACTGACAAAAAACAGATAGCTGGCCTTCCAGAATATAACCACAAAATGTGGTTTGAAGAAATAAACGAACAAGAAATTGTCGCTTATCACCAACGGGAACTAGAAGGATTAGATGAGATATGGAGAATAAGATGCAAGCAAGAAATAAAAACTCTGCTTGAAATTATCGAATATTCAAAGTCTATGATTTTTGATGTTTCAAACGGCAAAGAAGATTACCATAAATATTATGAGCTTCTAAAAAAAGCAAGAACTAGTACTGCTGAGGACAAATTAAATCAGGCGCAGTGGTATGTATTGAAAGCAATTCAACGCTACAACCCCGCCAGATGGAACGCTTACACCAAGGAGGTTCGAAGCAAAATCGAAGAAGTTACGCGAGAAAACAAAGAACGATTCTTGGTAAGCGATCCACCATGTACACATTCAAAACTGCCCGTTGAAGCCTGATGCTGTGCTCCCGATTCCCATCAGGAGCCCGCAGTTATGATGCGCCCCGACGCCAAAGTTGAAAAAGTCTACCTCTACC
>NZ_CAXAOY010000027.1:0-63432 GCF_963970975.1 Pseudomonas sp. RA_15y_Pfl1_P11 | reverse complement strand
TACATCGGGCGCGTATTACTTATTGCACAGGTGGAGTGCCGGGCTGCATCGCCAGCAGCAGGTCATCGATGATGGCTTTGCCCATTTCGCCCAAGTAATGCGAGGCGAACGCAAACCTCTCGGCCCTTGGGTCCATGGCGGCTTCAAGGGAGAGCATTTTGGCGTAGTAGAGCACGTGGGAGGCGTGTTCGAGGGCTTCCACAAGAGGAACCCCGGCGTTGACGCGGAACAGTTTCAGGTGGCTTTTGTTTTCTCCGCAGTCTGCGAAGGTGGCGGCGCCGATGGTTTCGGCTGAGGGTATTTCGTACGGCATAAGCTTGCTCCTTTGGTACAACCAAAAAAGCTGCCAGTCACGATTCCAAGCGTGGAGGTGGCAGCTGTACGCAGGTTGGAATCCGAGAAGAAGCGACTCGGCAGGCACAAGGCCTCCCACGTACAGCCGCCATAAAGCACAAACAGCGGGCACAAAAAAGCGCCGACTGATTGCATGACGACGCTGTAGCGTCTTCTTTCTCGGGATTCCACGCCCGGTCGCTGATGAGCAGCGACGTGGCAGAGGTTAACGCTATGCGAGCGACGTCGCAACCCGGTGGCAAATGGCTTTTTGTAGGAGCGAGCTTGCTCGCGAAAAGCCCGAGAGCGCCGTTGGGTGTCAGGTTCCCCGTGTCATCGTTAACGTTTTTCGCGAGCAAGCTCGCTCCTACAGGAGGGCTTTGCTACTGTTCGCGCAGGTTTTCTTATCCGAGTCTTTATGTTCAACGCGTCTTTAATCAAGCCCCTGGCCTTCGCTCTCTTGGCCGCCTTTGCGCTGCCCGCCCACGCCGACTGGTACCTGGATAACGAATCCTCGCGCCTATCGTTCGTTACCACCAAAAACACCGAGATTGCTGAAGTCCACCGCTTCCTAGTGCTGCACGGCAAGGTCGACAGCAAAGGTGCGGCGCAGTTGGAAGTGGAAGTGGAGTCGGTCAACAGCGGCATTCCGCTGCGCGATGAGCGCATGCGCAATCAGCTGTTCGAGATCAAGACCTTCCCCGAAGCGTTGATCAGCGCACAGATCAATCTGCAACCCATCAATGATCTCGCGCCCGGAGCGCAGTTGGAATTGCGCCTGCCGCTGTCCGTGACCCTGCATGGCAAAACCCAGACCTACAGCGCCGAGTTGCTGGCCACGCGCTTGGACGACCGACGTTTCCAAGTGGTGACCCTGGAACCGGTGGTGCTGCATGCCGAAGATTTCGATCTGGCGCCGGGTGTGGCGGCGTTGCGCAAGGCGGCGGGGCTTGCGTCGATCAGTTTGTCGGTACCGGTGGGTGCGGTGCTGATCTTTACCGCGCGCTGACATGAGCGGCGCGGTGTTTCCATGGCGCAGCGCCAATCGGTTCGAGTTGCTGATCGACGGCCCGCAATTCTTCCCGCAGATGCTGGTGGGCATCGCCCGCGCCGAGCGGCAAGTGGACCTTGAACTCTATCTGGTGGAAGCCGGGGCCTGCGCCGAAGCGCTGGTGCAGGCGCTGGTGCAGGCGACCGAGCGTGGCGTGCAGGTGCGTTGCCTGTTCGATGATTACGGCAGCCTGGCGTTCACCCTCGGGCTGCGCAAACGCTTGACCGACGCCGGTGTGGCGCTGCGTTTCTACAACCGCCTGAGCTGGCGTCGCTGGATGCGTAACTTTTACCGCGATCACCGCAAGCTGTTGCTGATCGACCAGAGCATTGCCGTGGTCGGCGGCACGGGGGTGACGGATGAATTCTGGACGCCGGGCCAAGACACCGCCGACTGGCATGAAGTGATGGTGCAAATCAGCGGCCCGCTGGTGCTGGACTGGCAGGCGCTGTTCGACCGTCAATGGCACGCCAACGCAGCGCGCCGGGAGTGGAAGCCCTCCACTCACTTTGGTTTGCCGCGTTTGCCCAAGTTGCCGGCGACTGGGCCGGGCCTGGGTCGTGTGGCTTACGCCGACGCCCGTCAGCATCGCGATATTTTGCAATCGCTGATCCGCGCCCTGAATAACAGTCACCAGCGCATCTGGCTGGCCACGCCCTATTTTCTGCCGACCTGGAGCGTTCGTCGCGCTTTGCGCCGCGCGGCCGGGCGCGGGGTGGATGTGCGTTTGCTGCTCACCGGCCCGCGCACCGATCACCCGTCTGTGCGTTACGCCGGGCACCGTTATTACCCGCGTTTGCTGCGCTCGGGTGTACAGATCTTTGAGTACCAGCCGTGCTTTCTGCACCTCAAAATGGTGCTGGTGGATGACTGGGTCAGCGTTGGGTCGTGCAACTTCGATCACTGGAACCTGCGTCTCAACCTGGAGGCCAACTTGGAGGCGTTGGACCCTGAGCTGACGCTGGCAGTTAAAGAGAGTTTTGAACGAGATTTTGCCCAGAGCCAGGTGGTGAGCCTGGAGGCGTGGAAGTCGCGGCCATTGTGGCGGCGGGTGAAACAACGGGTGTGGGGATGGGTTGATCGGTTGGTGGTGAATTTGCTCGATAGACGCGGTTAAGAAGAATACCGCTAAACAAATGTGGGAGCGGGCTTGCTCCCACATTTTTTGACCGTGTCAGGCTTCAGAGCAATTCAAACGTCTGCTGCTGCACCTCCTGGGAGTCCAGGCCAATCTGCACGTTGAACTCACCCGGCTCCGCGGCGAACTTGAGCTGGGTGTTGTAGAACTTCAGGTCTTCCTCGGTGATGGTGAAGTGCAGCGTGCGCTCCTCACCCGCCTTGAGCATGACCTTCTGGAAGTTTTTCAACTCTTTGATCGGGCGGATCATCGAGCCGGCCACGTCCTGGATATACAACTGCACCACGGTTTCGCCATCCACCTTGCCGGTGTTGGTCACCGTGACACTGGCGTCGAGCTTGCCGGTCTTGTTCAGCGTGGTGGACGACAGCGCCATGTCCGACAGGGTGAACGTGGTGTAGCTCAGGCCATAGCCAAACGGGAACAGGGGCCCGGTGGTGTCATCGAAGTACTGCGAGGTGTAGTTGCCCGGTTTGCCTGGGGTGAACGGTCGGCCGACGGTCAGGTGGTTGTAGTAGGTCGGAATCTGCCCCACCGAGCGTGGGAACGTGATCGGCAGCTTCCCCGACGGGTTGTAGTCACCAAACAGCACGTCGGCGATGGCGTTGCCGCCTTCGGTGCCGGCGAACCAGGTTTCCAGGATCGCATCGGCCTGTTGATTCTCTTCAACAATCGACAGCGGGCGGCCGTTCATCAACACCAGTACCAGCGGCTTGCCGGTGGCTTTCAAGGCCTTGATCAGGTCGCGCTGGCTTTGCGGGATGTTCAGGTCGGTGCGGCTCGAGGATTCGTGGGACATGCCACGGGATTCACCCACGGCAGCCACCACCACATCGGCATCCTTGGCGGCCTTCACGGCCTCGTCGATCATCACGTGGGCAGGGCGGGTGTCGTCCACCACTTCCGGCGCATCGAAGTTGAGGAAGTTCAGGTAGTCGACCACGGCCTTGTCGTTGGTGATGTTGGCGCCACGGGCATAGATGATCTTGCCTTTATCGCCGATCACCGCGTTCAAACCGTCGAGCAGCGTCACCGATTGCGCAGGCCGTCCGGCGGCGGCCCAACTGCCCATCATGTCGATAGGCGCCTTGGACAGCGGGCCGACCAGGGCGATGGTCGCGGATTTTTTCAGCGGCAGGGTGTTGTTCTGGTTTTTCAGCAACACCAGGCTGCGGCGTGCGATGTCGCGTGCGTCGGCACGGTGCAGGCGGCTTTCGGCGTAGGTGTCGGCCGGGTCATCCTCGGCCTTGCCGATGCGCAGGTACGGGTCCTTGAACAGGCCCATGTCATATTTGGCACCGAGCACTTCGCGCACGGCGTTATCGATGTCGCTCTGTTCGATCTCGCCGGACTTGAGCAGCCCCGGCAATTCCTTGGCATACAACGAGTCGTTCATGCTCATGTCGATGCCGGCCTTGATCGCCAGCTTGGCGGCTTCGCGCCCATCCTTGGCCACGCCGTGCTTGATCAGCTCGAAGATCGCGCCATGGTCGCTCACGGCCACGCCCTTGAAGCCCCAGTCCCGGCGCAGCAGGTCGTTCATCAGCCAGGTGTTGGCGGTGGCAGGCACGCCGTTGATCGAGTTCAACGCCACCATCACGCCGCCCGAACCGGCCTTGATCGCCGCGTGGTACGGCGGCAGGTAGTCCTGGTACATCTTGACCGGGCTCA
This sequence comes from Pseudomonas sp. RA_15y_Pfl1_P11, assembly GCF_963970975.1. Classification (NCBI taxonomy): domain Bacteria; kingdom Pseudomonadati; phylum Pseudomonadota; class Gammaproteobacteria; order Pseudomonadales; family Pseudomonadaceae; genus Pseudomonas; species Pseudomonas sp. RA_15y_Pfl1_P11. The sequence goes on along the minus strand of NZ_CAXAOY010000027.1, from coordinate 59,239 downwards.
TGTCGACCACGTTGTAGTCGCGACCGCCTTCCACCGCGCCATACAGGGCGAAATGCTTGACGCTGGCCATGATGCTGTCGGCATTCGCGGGGCTCACGCCCTGGAACGCCTTGACCATGACGTCGGCGATGCGTGAAACCAGGTAGGTGTCCTCACCGAAACCTTCGGAGGTACGGCCCCAACGCGGGTCGCGGGAGATGTCGACCATCGGCGCGAAGGTGATGTCGAGGCTGTCGGCGGCGGCTTCCTGGGCAGCGATGCGCCCGGAGCGGCCGATGGCCTCCATGTCCCAGCTGGACGCCAGGGCCAGGCTGATCGGGAAGATCGTGCGGTGGCCGTGGATCACGTCGTAGGCGAAGAACATCGGGATCTTCAGCCGGCTGCGCATGGCCGCGTCCTGCATCGGACGGTTTTCCGGGCGGGTGATGGAGTTGAAGGTGCCACCGATACGGCCGGCGGCGATTTCCTTGCGGATCAGCTCGCGGGGCATCTCGGGGCCGATGCTGATCAGGCGCAATTGGCCGATCTTTTCGTCCAGGGTCATCTGCTTGAGCAGGTCGCTGACAAAGGCGTCCTTGTCTTTAAGCGCAGCAGGCTTTGTTTCTGCCCATACGGGGTGACTGGCCAGAGTGGCAACAAGGCCGAGCAAACACAGCTTTTTCATGAATATCCTTTTTCGGCTCACTGCACAGCATTGGGGTGAATGCTGATCGGCCAAAATGTGGGGAGCGTCTATTGTTGTTCGGGTGTTGTTCAGATAAATGCAGCACACTCTGAACTCTTGTTCGCGCTGGGCATCTTTGTAGCTGATTGGCTCGATGCATTCCAGTGGTGGCGGATTATGCCCCAAGCGCGTGGTGTATAGGGTTAGTCGTAACATTCCATCAAGATTGGGCAGGAGAAACACCATGCAAGCAGCACAAGGTTACCGCTGGGGCTTGAAAGCCGCGGTTTTGCTATTGATCAGCAGCGTGCTGAGCGGTTGTGGCATCAACAACATCCCGACCCTGGACGAACAGGCCAAGGCCGCCTGGGGCCAGGTGCAGAACCAGTACCAACGCCGCGCCGACCTGATTCCCAACCTGGTGGAAGTGGTCAAGGGCTACGCTGCCCATGAACAGGACACGCTCACCGCCGTGATTGAAGCGCGGGCCAAGGCCACGTCGATCCAGGTGGATGCCAGCACCCTCGACAATCCGGAAAAACTCAAGCAGTTCCAGCAAGCACAGGATGGCTTGAGTGGTGCACTCAGCCGTTTGATGGTGGTGTCCGAGCGCTACCCGGACCTGAAGGCCAACCAGAACTTCCTGGCCCTGCAATCGCAGCTTGAAGGCACCGAAAACCGTATTGCCGTAGCTCGCCGCGACTTTATCCAGGCCGTGCAGGCCTACAACACCGAGATCCGCACCTTCCCTGGCCGTCTGTGGCACAGCGTGATGTACAGTGACTTGCCGGTCCGCGCCACGTTTGAGGCCACCAGTGCCGATGCCGATAAAGCGCCGCAAGTGAAGTTCAAATAAAGCTGCATTGAGGTGTCGATGCGTTTATTACGGATAGGCCTGGCGCTGTGGCTGTTGGCCTGTGTGGGCGTGGCCCAGGCAGCCCTGACCTTCCCGGCGCTGACCGGGCGGGTGGTGGATAACGCCGATATGATCGACGCGGCCACGCGCCAGCAGCTGACACAGCAGCTGCAGGCGCTGGAACAGACGTCCGGCGACCAGATCGTAGTGGTCACCGTGCCTGACTTGCAGGGCGTACCGATTGAGGACTTCGGTTATCAACTGGCTCGCCAGTGGGGTATCGGCCAGAAAGGCAAGGATAACGGCGCGCTGTTGATCGTCGCCCGCGATGAGCGCAAATTGCGCATCGAAGTCGGTTACGGCCTGGAAGGCGTCCTCACCGATGCGCAGTCGTGGGTGATCATCAATCAGGTGATTGCACCGGCGTTCAAGGCCGGTAACTACAGCAAAGGCATCAGCGAGGGCGTGTCTGCGATGGTGCAAGTGGTGGGCGGAGAACCCTTGGCCGTGCCAGCCCATGTGGCGGATGGCAACTTTGCCAAGGATAATCCCGGGCTTTCCATCGGCCTGTTTGTCCTGCTGATCGGCGTGCTGTGGCTGTGCAACCGGATGGGGCTGCCGGTGGGTGCGATCCTGCTGTCGATTCTCAGCAGCAGCGGGCGCGGCGGTGGTGGCGGTGGTGGTTTCCGGGGCGGCGGCGGCGGCTTCGGCGGCGGGGGGGCCTCGGGCGGCTGGTAATGACAATAATGAGAGAGCACCTACAACCATGGCATTACTGACTGAACACGAGCAGCGCCAAGTCGCCGAAGCGATCGCCCGCGTGGAAAAAACCACCGACGCCGAACTGGTGACCGTGCTGGCCGCCCGCGCCGATGACTACGCCTACATCCCGCTGCTGTGGGCGAGCCTGATCGCGTTGGTGGTGCCGGGCGTGGTGCATTACGTGTCGGGTTACCTGAGCATGTACACCTTGCTGTTGGCGCAATGGGCGACATTCATCGTGTTGTGCCTGGTGTTCCGCTTGCCCAAGGTCACCACGCGCTTGATTCCGCGTTCGGTGCGCTACTGGCGCGCGTCCAACCTGGCGCGGCGGCAGTTCCTGGAGCAGAACCTGCACCACACGCTGGGCAGCACCGGTGTGCTGATTTTTGTCAGCGAGGCCGAGCGCTATGTGGAGATTCTGGTCGATGACGGGATTTCCAGGCACCTGGATGACAGCAGTTGGGACGCCATCGTCAAGGCGTTTACCCAGCAGGTAAAACAGGGGCAGACGTTGGCCGGGTTTATCAGTTGCATTGAGGCCTGTGGTGAATTGTTGAAGGTGCATGTGCCGGTCACCCAAACCCGTAATGAACTGCCGAATCGCTTGGTCGTACTCGAATAAAAATGTGGGAGCGGCGGTTCGACGCTTCGACTTGTTCGCGAACGCGCAGTGTCAGTCAAGACATCCGTCGACTGATACACCGCATTCGCGAGCAAGCCCGGTCCCGCATTGGATTGTGTTATCCAGTCCAATGACCGTTGATCAAATAACCCCGTGCCCTAAACCGCCATCCCCCCTAAAATGCCCGGCATTCCCTGCCCGAGGCGTTTTTGTTCATGTCTGTCACCGCTCAACCTGCCCGCCCTGCGCCGGACCATCACGCCGAGTTCATCGAACTGCTCAGCGCAAGCCTCGCGCAAAACGCCTTTATCAAGCTGGTGCTGGCCAAATACGTCGGTGAAGAAGCCGAGCTGCAGCGGCTGATCATCAAACCGGTAGTGGTCAAGGAGCAGGCATGCCTGTCCTTCGTCTACCGCTACAAGACCCGCGACATCACCAAAAACTTCCCGTTGGCAGAGGCCGTGGCGGCGATTGCCGAGCTGCTGCCGGCGCAGTTCAAAAACGCCCACCTGCTGTCGCTGACCGACGAAGCCCAGTTGGAATACAGCAAGAAGAACAAAAGCTCGCTGTTCAAAAGCAAGCCGCAGCAATTGCGTGAGGCGCCCTCGGCCGAGCATAACCGCGAGAAAAATCGTTTCCTCGACCTGAGCCGGCCGTTTCTCGCCGACCTGGGTGTGACCGACGCCAAGCAGGCGCTGATCCCGTCTATGTCGCGCAAATGGAAGCAGATCAACAAGTTCATCGAAGTGTTCAGCCATGCGCTGACCTCATCCCCCTTGAAACTGGACCAACCCGTACGCGTGGCGGACTTTGGTTCGGGCAAGGGCTACCTGACGTTCGCCATCCACGACTACCTGCGCAACACCCTCAAGGCCGAGGGTGAGGTGACGGGCGTCGAGCTGCGCGCAGACATGGTGGCCCTGTGCAACACCGCCGCCGCCCGCCTGGAACACCCCGGGCTGGTGTTCAAATGTGGCGACGTGCGCAGCGTGGCGCCGAGCGAGCTGGACGTGATGATCGCCCTGCATGCCTGCGACATTGCCACTGACTATGCGATCCACACCGGCATCCGCTCCGGCGCGTCGATCATCATGTGCTCGCCGTGCTGCCACAAACAGATTCGCCTGCAGATCCAGAGCCCGGCGCTGCTTAAACCGATGCTGCAATACGGCCTGCACCTGGGCCAGCAGGCGGAAATGGTCACCGACAGTTTGCGCGCGTTGTTCCTGGAGGCCTGTGGTTATGAGACGAAGGTGTTCGAGTTCATCTCGCTGGAACATACCAACAAGAACAAGATGATCCTCGCGGTGAAGCGCGCGGAGCCGATGGACAACGCGCAGTTGCTGGAGAAAATCCAGGAACTGAAGGCGTTCTACCACATCACCGAGCACTGCCTGGAAACCCTGCTGCGCGCGGATGGGTACCTGACCTGAGCACGATGCGAATCAAAATGCGGGCTCCCATATTCAGGCCGCGCTCGGCTTGGGAGCTGGCGCAGGCTGCACCGCCGTCTTGCGCCCCAGCATCACCGTCACAATCACCCCACACGCAAATACCCAGGTAATCGGCTCGATGTGTTCACCAAAGAACAGTGCCGAGAGCGCGATGGTGAAGAAGATCTGCAACAGCTGAATCTGACTGACCCGTGCAATCCCGCCCATGGCCAACCCGGCATACCAGGCGAAGAACCCCAAAAACTGCGAGAACAGCGACACATAACCAAACGCCCACCACGTGCGCATGGAAATCGCCCCTTGATGCTGCGCTGCCAAGTACCACACCGGGCCGATCAACACCGGCGTCGACAGTACCAGCGCCCAGCAGATCACCTGCCAGCCACCCATCTGCTTGGCCAGTCGCCCGCCTTCGGCATAACCCAGGCCGCCCACGGCAATCGCGCCAAGCATCAGCAGGTCGCCCGTTTGAATACTGCCGGCCCCGGTGATCAGCGCATAACTCAACACCAGTGCACTGCCCAGCGCCGCGCAGGCCCAGAAGGCTTTTGACGGCCGCTCATGGGACAGCCACGCCGCATACAGCGCTACGCACAACGGTTGCAGACCATTGACCAGCGCGCCATGGGACGCTGGCAAGGTTTGCATGGCCCAGGCCGACAGCACCGGAAAGCCCAGAATCACGCCCGCGATCACCAGGCACAGCCCGCGCACCTGACGCCAGCTCGGCCAGCGTTCGCGCCGCCACAACAACAGCGCTGCCGCCGGGATCGCCGCGAACAGCGCGCGGCCCAGGCCGTTGAGCAACGGGTGCATTTCCTGCACCACGATGCGGGTGAAGGGCAGGGTCAGGCTGAAGATGATGACGCCCAGCAGGCCGAGGGCCATGCCGGTGTTTTCGCGCGAGCTCATAGGGAAGAACCGAAAACTGGAGGGTTTCAAGGGAAACCCATCTAGCCACAACCCCCGCTGATTGCGGGTCTACAGCTGGGTGAGGATTTATCCGTACAGTTGAGTCCCGGGTGGGGGGAGTGGGAGCTGGCTTGCCTGCGATAGCATCACTTGGGCCTACCTGTTACACCGAGGTGTCTGCATCGCGGGCAAGCCCGGCATCCACATTTAGAAGAAGCGCGTGATGCTGATCTTGGCGTTGCGCCCTTCGCTGTAGACGCCCTCGCCGCTGAGGGCCGGCTGGTAGCTGCGGTTGAACAGGTTGTCGACGGTGAAGTTGATCTCGGTGCCTTTGAGGCCGGCTTGCTGCGGTTTCCAATTGGCGAACAGACCCTGGGTGTCGTAGCTGGCGTTCTCGGTTTGGTCGTAGATAAAGTCGCCGATGCTGGAGTTGAAGCCGCCTGGGTAAATGTCGGTGGGCACGCGATCGGTCTTGCGCACGAACTGGCCCTGCCAGCCCACTTGCGCGTCCCAGCTCGGGATTTTGGTACCCAGCACCACGACCCATTTGGCCGGTGGAATATCGCGTGCCCACACATGACGGTCGGTAGCCCAAGGGTTGGTGTAGGGGTTGTCGCGTTTACCTGTAGCCCAGGAGTAAGTCACAGAGCCGAACACGTATGTCGAGTCGTAGTAGCTTTCGAGCTCGACGCCCTTGATGGTCATGCCGCCGACGTTGCGATAGTTGGTTCTGGACGCCGTGTCGGTGCACACCGAATTGATATTGCCCGGCACGGTCATTTGCCGTTCGCAGCCGATGCCGGTGGCCTTCATGATCTCGTCTTCGATGCGGTTGTGAAACAGCGTGGTGCGCAGTTGCAGGTTGTCATCGCGGGTGAAGATGCGCGAGAAGTTGGTGACGTTGCCCACGGTAATCGCCGTAATGCGCTCGGGCTTGAGGTTGAGGCTTGTGGCGCTGCGCGTGCTGGCGGCGCCTTGTACTTCATACTGTTCATCGATGACCGGCGCACGCCACGTGCGGTTCCAACTGGCGAAGAAGGCCACATCCGGGGTCACGTTCCAGAACGCGGCCAGGCGCGGTGACCATCCGGTGTAGGTGCGGTCGCTGTAGTCATGGCCGACGCGCGGGTCCGGGTTGCTGTAGTACGGCGCATCGTTGGCTTCGCCGCGGTTACGCACGTGGTCATAGCGCAGGGACGGGGTGAGGGTCACATCCCCAAGCGTGATCGCGTCCTGCAGGTAGAGCGAATTTGTGTCGACCTTGCCGTGCGGCATGAAATACGGCTGGAAATGCCCATAGTTGTATCTGGCGGTGTTGTAGGTCGCGCCCGGCATCCAGCTTTCGGTTTCGCGGTCGTGCTTGCGGATCTGCACGCCAGTGGTCACTGCGTGTTCCAGCGGGCCGGTGGTCAACAGGCTGATATTGCGCAGCTCAAAGATGCGGTCTGCGTAAGACGTTTCCATCTTGCGTCCACCGGTGCTCAGACCCATCACTGCATTTTCGGCGCGTTCGTCAGTCTGGTCGGTCTTGGAGAACGAGTAGCTGAGCTTCAAGTCGATCAATGGGTTGTTCAGCGGCTGGTACTGGTATTTGCCCGACCAGGTGGTGTCCACGGTTTCACGGTCGGCCAGGAAACGTATCAGAGCGCCTTTGTAGCCATACCGGTCGATCGCCGATTGCGTTGGCGGTGACGGGTAGGATTTAGCCGAGAACGGCGCCATGCGCTCGCTTTTGGCACGGGAGTAGGACAGGCCCATGCTGTGTTCGTCGGTAAAGTGGGCATTGACCTTGAACAACTTGCCCTCTACATCCTGTGCACTGTTGGGCAGGCGCTTGGGGTTGATCGGGTATTTATTGCGCGGGTCGGGCGGCGTGCCGGCGAGCTTCAAGTCGTCGCCGTCGCGCTTGGTCAGGTAAATCAGGCCATCCATGCGACCATCGTCGGTGCGGCCATATACCGCGCCGCTGTACACCTGCTCGTGAGTGTTGCTGGAGTAGCCATACTTGGCCATCGCCCCGGCGTTACGCCCGTCCTTGAGCAAGTCTGGCGCATCCTTGGTGGTCATGTTGACCGTGCCGCCGAAGCCGCCGTTACCGGTGAACGGCGAGTAGGGGCCTTTCTCCACCTCAATGCTTTTGATCAACTCGGGCTCGATGAAGACCGTGCCTTGTTGATAGCGCTCGAAGCCACTTTTGGTTGCGCCATCCACGCTCATCGGCACATCTTCTGCATCGCCCATGCCGCGAATGTTCATGGTCTGGCCACCTGGCTTGGGTGAGCCGCCCATGAACACACCGGGCAAAGTCTGCAGCAGTGAAGGGATGTTGTCGGGCTGATAACGGTCAATATCGGCCTGGCTCAAGGTGGAGCGGCCTACGGTGCTGGCGTCGACCTCGGTACCGGTGCCGATCACGCTCAGGGCGTCCAACTGAATCGCACCGCTCTGGGTGGTTTTCGCCTCTTCGGGCCTTACCACATAGGTGTTGCCGACTTTGATCAGCATGAATTCACCATTTTTCAGCAAGGTGCGAAGCGCCACTTCCGCGGTGAAGTCACCGTCGAGTGCCGGCGCTTGCACGTTCCTGAACAGCGCTTCATCGAACAACAGCTGGATTTTCGCCTGCTGCGCTACCTGGCTCAGGGATGTCGCCAGCGCCTGGGCGGGCAGCTTGAATGGCTCGGCTTGGGCATTGAGGCTGAATGCCAGGCAGGTGGCGATGAGGGTTGGTCGAAGCAACAGGTGCGAAGCGTGGCAAGGCGCGCGAAACATGAAATCCCCCGGTGTGGCCAAATGGCCGAAAAGGCGTGCGTGTCGAATGCAGACCGGAGGAAGACGGGGCAGATAAAAAAATCCACACCTGCAAATGAAAAATATTCTCAAATAAGAATTTGCGCGGTTATTTGCCCGGTTCGATTTTGATAATGCCGTCCGCCGACGCCACGGTTTTCACCGGTAACAGGGCGGGCAGGGCGTTGAGCAGGGCGTCTGGATCATTCACATCAAGATTGCCCGAGACCTTCAGGTGCGCCACGGCGTTGCTGACCTGCAACGGTGCCTGAGGGCGATAAAGGCTCAACTCGTCGATAAGGCTGGCAAGTTCGCGGTTGCGAAACGACAAGTGTCCACTGCGCCAGTCAGCGACCTCCTCGAAGGGAAGGGTTTGCTGCTGCAACGTACCATTGGCATAGCGGTAGATAGCACGTTGCTGGGCGCCAAGCAGCGTGACCGGGCTTTTTGCATCCGGCTCGAAAGCGACCTGGCCATGGGCGACGCTGATCACCAGTTGCTGTTGGCTGCGGCGCACGTCAAAGCCGGTGCCGACCACGCGCACGCTCGCTTCACCCGCTTGCACGAACAACGGTCGTTCCTTGTCGGCGGCCACTTCGATATACAGCTGGCCCTTGTCCAGGTGCACGATGCGCTGGTGCGCGCTGAAGTCCACACGTACGCGGGTGTTGGCATTCACATACAAGGTGCTGCCGTCGGGCAGGTTGAGGGTGCGCATGCCTTTGGCGTGCGCCGCCACTTGGGTGTGATACAGCTCGCGGGGCGCGCCGATGTGGGGCGCCAGCACCGCGCACAGCAAGGCGGCGGCCACGGCCAGGGCCAGGGCTGGGCGCCATACCGACGGTTTGCGCTTGGGCAGCGTCACGGGCTTGTTCAGTTGCTGTAACTGTTCCAGGTCGGCCCACAGTTGCTCGAATTCGGCATAGGCGCGGGCATGGGCGGGCTCGGCCTGCCAGGCGGCAAACGCTTTGCGCTCGGCGCGCCCCGTATCATTGCGGTTGCGGGCAAACCAGCTGGCGGCTTGGGCATCGATGGCGTCGCTGGCTTCGATGTCCAAGAGCTCGGTGTCGCTCAGGCGATTCATTCTGGCTGCTCCGTGCCGGGTTCTTGTTGAAGGCGTCGCTTGCAATGCAGCAGGGCAAAAGCGATGTGTTTTTCCACCATGCTGGTGGAAATGCCCATGCGCTCGGCGATCTGCGCCTGGCTCAAGCCTTCGAAGCGGTGCAGCATAAGGGCTTCTCGCCGGCGGGGCGAGAGTCCGGCGAGGACTTCTTTCAACTGTTCCAGCCGTTGCAAGCGTTGCGCGGCGGCCATGGGGTCGTTTTGCTCGTCGGTGACAGGTTCCGCGTCCATATCGGCCTGATCAACGTGAACGCAGTGCCGCACCTTCTGTTTGCGCCAGTGATCACGCAGCAGGTTGCGCGCCATCTGGAACAGAAACGCCCGTGGCTGCTCGACCTTGGCCCGGTCGCGGTAGTCCAGCCACTGGGTAAAGACATCCTGCGTCATGTCCGCCGCGTCGCTGGCGTTGTCCGTGCGTCTGCGCAGGAAATACAGGATATCTGTATAAAATCCGCGAAAGGCATCGGCCGACAACGGGTCGGGCTTGGGACGAGACATGGATATCCTTCTTGAGGAAGCACGATTTGGAAAAGGTCGTGAATGATATCGAGAATTATTGTTATTTGTCTCTCTGTAACAGATGTCCTCAGTCAAAAATGTGGAGACGTTCCTGTGGGAACACGATCGGCACGCCGATGCTGTCGCCAATCGCTGCATAGTGGGCGAGGATTTCCGCTTCGCTGAGCTTCCAGTAAGACGCCGACAGCACCATCACTGCATCGGCGCCATTGGCTTCGGCGTAGCGGGCGCGGCGTACGGCCTTCGCGGTGGTCAGGTCGCAGACGCTGATGAGGGTCGGTCCACGTATTATCCGCCAGGGTGTTTTGCATCTGGACCAGTGCCTGCAGGCGCAGTGCTGGTGGTCGTTCACAGCGCCGAAGAGTGACGCGATTCTGATTTGAAATGCAGTGCAATGTGGGAGCGGCGGTGCGACGATTCGACTTGCTCGCACAGTTGATCTTCTTCGTTCAGGGGATCAGCGTTCGACAGGCACTGACAGCGCCGTATTACCCAATGGATGCGTGCGCGCCGCGAAGAACTTCAGTTCAATTCCAGACCCGTCAAACAACGCTGAATACCGCCGTTTCTGCTGGCGGATAAACCCATCGCTGCGCCCCGAAACCGAGATCGCCAAAGTCGTCAGCTTTGCCTGGCGAATCGCATCCACCAGATGCTTATCCTGCGACCCCAAGTCATGGCCAAAGATGCACAGCGCGCCCTCATGCGTCAGCAACTGCTCATAGCAAAACGACAGATAGTCCGAGCTGCGGATGGTCTTGAGCTTCTCCTCAACCTTGCCTTCGCTGACAAACAGCGGCACATCATCGAGGGTCTTGATCGTGTTGTTGATGGCAAAACTGCTGAGCAACGTGCTCTCGGTGGTCGGCAATTTGCGCGCGGTGCCATCAAGGTTGCGCACCAGGTGCAGGCCGCCATGCAGGTAGAGGATGCGCGTGGCGTCGGTGCGGGTGTTGCGCAGGTCGAAGCTGGCGTCGGCGCTGCGAAACAAGTCGTCGATGCCCGGCGTGTGCAGGATCGCCCAATAGTTGAGCAAGTCGTAGTTACTGGTGAACACCGTGGCGTAATTGGCCAGCTCGCTGTTGATCGTCGCCAACGTAGACGGCTGCACCAGTCTCCACGGGATATGCACGGTGTGGATCGTATTGATCAAGGCTTCCTTGATCGCGTAATAGCGATTACGCGGCGCCGCCGAGCTCACCGCCAGGGCCTTGTTGACTCGACTGGTGGTTTTCAACGCACCCAGCGCTTGCTCGAAACTGCGGGTGTGCAGGGCATCGAACACACTGAGTTCGGAGGGGCTCAGGGGTTTTTCTTCGATGGTGCGCGCGTTTTCGAACAGCGAATCGTAGGCAAAGTCTTCCCAAATCGCTCGGCTTGCGCCGTTGCCGATCAGAATCCCGCTGAAGTCGGTGCTGCTGCGCAGTGCGCTCCAGTCTTCAAGGTGGGCGTCAATATCCTGGAAATCCTTCATTGCGGCGGGTCTACTCGAAATCGGCTGGACGGTGACTTTATCACGAGCGGGTGTTGATCCTGATCAAGATGGCGTAGGCAGGTGAGGTCGATGCTGTAGGCATAAACGTCATACGAGGATTCGCCATGAGCAGCACCTTCTTCATTCCCGCCGTCAACATCATGGGCACCGACTGCCTCGACGAAGCCATGATCGCCATCCGCAACTACGGCTTTCACAAGGCACTGATCGTCACCGACGCCGGCCTGGCCAAGGCGGGCGTCGCGAGCATGATCGCCGAGAAACTGGCGATGCAGGACATCGACTCAGTGATCTACGACGGCGCCAAGCCCAACCCCAACGTGGAAAACGTCGAGAAAGGCCTGGCGCTGTTGCAACAGAGCGACTGCGACTTCGTGGTGTCCCTGGGCGGCGGCTCGCCCCATGACTGTGCCAAGGGTATCGCCCTGTGCGCCACCAACGGCGGGCATATCGGCGACTACGAAGGCGTCGATCAGTCGAGCAAACCGCAACTGCCACTGGTGGCCATCAACACCACCGCCGGCACCGCCAGCGAGATGACCCGTTTCTGCATCATCACCGACGAAACCCGCCACGTGAAAATGGCCATCGTCGACCGCAACGTCACACCGCTGCTGTCGGTCAACGACCCGAGCCTGATGGTCGGCATGCCCAAGGGCCTCACCGCTGCCACCGGCATGGACGCCTTGACCCATGCCATCGAAGCCTACGTGTCCACCGCCGCCACACCCATCACCGACGCCTGCGCGATCAAGGCCATCGAACTGATCAGCGCCAACTTGCGCCTGGCCGTACGCGACGGCAGCGACAAGACTGCACGGGAAAACATGGCCTACGCGCAGTTCCTCGCCGGGATGGCGTTCAACAATGCATCGCTGGGTTTTGTTCACGCCATGGCGCACCAGTTGGGTGGTTTCTACGACCTGCCCCACGGCGTGTGCAATGCGGTGTTGCTGCCCCACGTACAAAGCTTCAACGCCAGCGTCAGCGCCAAACGCCTGAGCGACGTGGGCCGCGCATTGGGCGCCGACATCAAGGGCATCACCGACGAAGAGGGCGCACAAGTCGCCATCGCCGCGATTCGTAGCCTGGCCTCGGACGTTGAAATCCCGGCGGGCCTGCGAGAATTGGGCGCCAAGTTGCAGGACATTCCGCTGCTGGCTACCAATGCGCTCAAGGATGCCTGTGGTTTGACCAACCCACGGCGGGCGGATCAGCGTCAGATTGAGGAGATCTTTCGTAACGCGTTCTGAATGGGGTAGTTATGAGCTGCAAGCGGTAAGCTACAGGCTGAACTGCATTCAACTTGAGCTTGAAGCTTGCGGCTTGCCGCTGAGGTCCCCCTATGAGAGTTCTGCTATTCGGCGCCACCGGCATGGTCGGTCAGGGCGTGTTACGCGAGTGCCTATTGGCCGCCGACGTTCAGGAAGTCATCGCCGTGGGCCGCACGCCCTTGACCCAGGAACACGGCAAGCTGCATCAGGTGTTGCACGGCGACATGCTGGATTTCCAGCCCTTGGAAAACCTGCTGCAAGGTTTTGATGCGTGCTTCTTCTGCCTCGGCGTTTCGTCGGCAGGGATGAATGAAACCAAGTACACCCGCCTCACCTATGACCTCACCCTGGTCGCGGCCAGCACCCTGGTCGCGGCCAGCACCCTGGCGCGGCTCAGTCCGCAGATGACCTTTATCTATGTATCCGGCGCCGGTACCGACAGTTCCGAGGCGGGTAAGTCGATGTGGGCGCGGGTCAAGGGCAAGACCGAGAATGCCCTGCTGCGCCTGCCGTTCAAGGCGGTGTATCTGTTTCGGCCGGGGGTGATCCAGCCCTTGCATGGCGTGCGCTCGAAGACGCCGTTGTACCAGACCTTCTATTCGGTGCTCGGGCCGTTGTTGTCGTTTGTCCGGCGGATAAAACCGGGTTGGGTGGTAAGCACCGAGACCGTCGGCCGGGCTATGTTGCAGGTGGCGAGTCATGGTGCGTCGCAGCAAGTGGTGGAGCAGGCCGAGATCAATCGGTTGGCCAGCGAGCGTCGCTGATGATGCACAAAGGCCTGGTGCGTCGGCTGGACCTGATCACGCTGCAATTGTTTGTCGCGGTCTTTGAGGAAGGTACGCTGACCCGTGCCGCCAACCGTGAAGCCATTGCCGTTTCGGCTGCCAGCAAGCGTTGGATGGAACTGGAACAGGTGCTGGGCGTAAGCCTGTTTGTGTGGCGGGCCAAGGGCATGGAGTTGACCGCAGCCGGCGAAACCCTGTTGCACCATGCACGGCAGATGCTGTTCAACGTCGAAAAAATGGGCCTGGAATTGGGCGAACACAGCCACGGCGTGCGCGGCTATGTGCGGATGCTGGCCAATCTGTCGGCGATCATTCAGTTCCTTCCTGAAGATTTGCGGGACTTTTCCGAGCAGCACCCCGAAGTGAAAACCGACTTGGAAGAGCGCCCCAGCAACGGCGTGGTGCAAGGCGTTCTGGATGGCGTGGCGGACCTGGGGATTTGCTCCATTGACACCGACACCAAGGGCCTGCCGAGCGTGACGTATCGGCACGACAAATTGGTCGTGCTGATGCCGGCGGATCATCCGCTGGCAACCCGAGAAACCCTGGCATTTGCCCAAACCCTGGACAGCGATTACGTCGGCCTGCACGCCGCCAGCTCCATCAATATGCGCACCCACGCCGCCGCGCGCGAGGCGGGCAAGATGCTGCGCCTGCGCATTCATGTGCCGGGGTTTGATGCGATGTGCCGGATGGTCCAGGCGAATATGGGGATTGGCATCCTGCCGCAGAAGGCCTATGAACTTTTCGGTCGCGCATTGGGGTTACATGCTGTGCCGTTGACGGATGACTGGTCGGATCGCAGCCTGATCCTGGTGGTGCGTGATGAGGCACAGCTGTCGCCGGTCAGCCGGCTGCTGTTTGACTATCTGCGCAAGATGCCGGTGTAAGCGAATTACAGTGTTCGCCTTTCGCGAACGCGCCTTGCCAACTGACGGTTGGATTTTTTCTGCACCGGCCCTCTAGTCTTGGCGACACATTCCAAGAGTAAGAGGTACACCCCATGACGGCTCCCCTGAACGGTATCAAGGTGATCGAGATCGGCACCCTGATTGCCGCGCCGTTCGCCGCCCGGCTGATGGCCGAGTTTGGCGCGGAGGTGATCAAGATCGAAGCCATGGGCCAGGGTGATCCGCTTCGCAAATGGCGAAAGCTGCACGAAGGCACGTCGCTGTGGTGGTACCTGCAGTCGCGTAACAAGAAGTCCCTGGCGTTGGATCTCAAGTCGCCAGAAGGGCTGGACTTGATCAAGCAACTGCTCGGCGACGCCGACGTCCTCATCGAAAACCTGCGCCCCGGCGGCCTGGAAAAGCTCGGCCTGGGTTGGGATGTACTGCACGCCCTCAACCCCAAGCTGACGCTGGTGCGTATTTCTGGCTATGGCCAGACCGGCCCTTATCGCGACCGCCCTGGCTTCGGTGCCATCGGCGAGGCCATGGGCGGCATTCGCTACACCACCGGCAACCCGGATTCGCCGCCCGCGCGGGTCGGTGTGAGCCTCGGTGATTCCCTGGCCTCGTTGCACGGCGTGATCGGCGCGCTGATGTCGTTGTTGCGGGTCAAGACGGGGCAGGGCGATGGGCAGATTGTCGATGTGTCCCTGGCCGAAAGCGTGTTCAACCTGATGGAAAGCCTGGTGCCGGAATACGACATGCTCGGCCATGTGCGTGAACGCAGCGGCGGCGCCTTGCCCGGCATTGCGCCTTCCAATACCTACCTGACGGCCGACGGTGCCTATGTGGTGATTGCCGGCAACAGCGACCCGATCTACAAACGCTTGATGACCACCATCGGCCGCGCCGACCTGGCTGAAGCCCCAGAATTCGCCCACAACGATGGCCGCGCCGCCAAGAGCAGTTTGCTCGACGCCGCGATCACCCACTGGACCAGCAGTCTGCCCATCGACCAAGTGCTCAGCGCCCTGGAGGCCGCCGAAGTGCCGGCCGGGCGTATCTATTCGGTGGCGGACATCGTCAGCGACCCACACTACCAGGCGCGTGACATGTTGCTCACTGCCGAGTTGCCCGGCGGTGTGTCAGTGAAGATGCCCGGCATCGTGCCCAAACTCTCGCAAACCCCGGGCGGCGTGAACTGGCAGGGCCCGACCCTGGGGCAACACACTGACGAAATTCTCGGCAGCCTGGGCCTGGCCGGCGCTGATATCCAACGTCTGAAAAGCACGGGAGTGGTGCAATGATTTCTGATTATTCCGACCCGCTGATTGTGCAGGAAGTGTCCCCGCGCGACGGCCTGCAAATCGAGCCGACCTGGGTCGAGACGGCCGACAAAATCGCCCTGATCGACCAGCTTTCCCTGGCGGGCTTTTCACGGATTGAGGCCGGTTCATTTGTCTCGCCCCAGGCCATCCCGGCATTGCGTGATGGCGAGCAAGTGTTCCAGGGCATCAAGCGCAAGCCAGGTGTCATCTATGTGGCGTTGATCCCGAATCTCAAGGGGGCGCAGCGCGCTATCGCGTCTAGCGCCGATGAACTGAACCTGGTGATGTCCGCCAGCCAGACCCACAACCTGGCCAATATGCGCATGCGTTGCGAGGCGTCGTTGGCGGCGTTTGGCGATATCGTCAGCGTTGCCGCCGACCACCCGGTGAGGCTCAACGCCAGCATCGCCACCACCTTTGGTTGCCCGTTCGAAGGCAAGATCGACGAAGACCGCGTGCTGAAGATTATCGAGGCCTATCAAGCGCTGGGCATCAAGGGCATCAGCCTGGCCGATACCACGGGCATGGCCAACCCGCGTCAGGTGGCGAGCCTGGTCAAGCGTGTGTTGCAGCGCATAGCTGCCAGTGACCTGACCCTGCATTTTCACAACACCCGCGGCCTGGGTTTGTGCAATGTGCTGGCGGCTTACGAGGCTGGTGCCCGTCGTTTTGACGCGGCGCTCGGTGGCTTGGGCGGTTGCCCGTTTGCGCCGGGGGCATCGGGCAATATCTGCACCGAAGATTTGGTCAACCTGTGCGAGGAAGTCGGCATTCACACCGGTATCGACCTGCCGCACCTGCTGCAAATGTCCCGCCGCTTGCCGGCCTTGTTGGGCCACGAACTTCCTGGCCAGGTGGCGAAGGCAGGGCGCAATTGCGACCTGCACGCGCCGCCGGCCTACATCGCCACGTTGTAACGCTACACCAGACAACAAAAACAATTGGGCGCCTGTGAGCAGCCCGCTGGAGAGAAACCATGAGCACTAATACGTTGGAGGCCGGCGCGCGCCCGGCTGCTGAAATCGATGCCGAAAAAGCCCTGGTCAGCAAGGTCGCCTGGCGTCGTACGGCCTCAACTTCTGGGCACCGCAACTGATCCGCAGCGCGGGCACCCAGAACCCGGTGATGATCGGCCTGCTCACGGCGATTCCTTATGTTTGCGGCGCCATCAGCATGGTGGTGATCGGGCGACTGTCGGACGCTACCGGCGAGCGTCGCAAGTTTGTCTGCGGCCTGGTGGTACTCGGTGCGGTGGGCTTTTTCAGCGCCGGGTTTTTCGCCGACCACACCACCTTCCTGATCATTGCCCTGGGCATGTTGGGCGCTGGCATCATCGCGTCGATCCCGACCTTCTGGACCCTGCCACCCAAGTTGCTGGCGGGCGCCGGCGCAGGCGCGGCGGGCGGTATTGCGGTGATCAATACCCTCGGGCAGTTCGGTGGGATTGTCAGCCCGGTGATGGTGGGGCGCATCAAGGACCTCACCGGCAGCACCACCCCGGCGCTGTATGTGATCGGCGTGTGCGCGTTGTTGGCGGCGGCGCTCTTGCTGTGGGGCCTGCCGCAAAAATTGCGCACCCTCGATAAGGGTTGATCAACCCGTCGTTGCCAGAGCGGGGGCGGGTGTGGCGCTGAACTGAATCAACGCCACGCCGCCGATTAACAACAACGCCCCCAGCACGCGGGGCGTTGTCAGTTGGCGCTCAGCCAGGCCGAACAGACCAAAGTGATCGAGGACCAGCGACGCAAGAATCTGCCCGGCCATGGCCAACGCGATAAACCCCGAGGCGCCGAGCTTAGGCAATAACATCAACGCCAGGGAAATAAAGCACACGCCGAACGCGCCACCCGCCCACATCCACAGTGGCGCCTGGGTGATAAACGTCAGGCTCGGCAGCGGCAGACGCATCGCCATAATCACCGGCAGCAACACGATGATGCTCACCAGCAGCGACGCCAGGGTGGCCCACAACGGGTGGCCGAGCCCGCGCCCGACGGTGGCGTTGATCGCACTCTGAAACGGCACCACGGCCCCGGCAATCACGGCCAGCGCCAATAAACCTACCCAATGTAACGTTGTCATTTCGACTCTCCCAGAGGTTTTGCTGGACTCTAGGTTATTCGTGACGCAAATTTAAATTCCAATTTCTTATGGTGAGCATGCAGCTGATGAATGATCTGCGCCGCATCGACCTCAATCTGTTGGTGATCCTTGACGCCTTGCTCAGCGAGCAACACGTCACCCGTGCCGCCGAGCGTCTGCACCTGAGCCAACCGGCAGTCAGCCATGCGCTGGCGCGCTTGCGTGACCTGCTCGGCGATCCGCTGCTGGTGCGTCAGGGCGGTAGTTTGGTGCCGACCGCTCGCGCGCTGGAATTGGCCACGCCACTGGCTGAAGCCCTGGCTCAGGTGCAAGCCCTGCTGGCGCCGAATCGCTTTGAGCCGGCATCGGCCAAGCGCAGGTTTCGTGTGGCAATGTCTGACTACAGTGCGGCGATTTTCCTACCCGATCTGGTGCGTACGCTGCGCAGTGAGGCGCCGGGTATCGATCTGCAAATCATCCAGGCCAGCCGTGAAGGCATGGTGGAGGGGGTGCTCAATGGCGACCTCGACCTGGCCGCCGGCGTGTTTCCCGACATGCCCGCCGAACTGCGTACTACGCCGTTGTTCGAAGAGCACTACACCTGTCTGGTGGACCGCAGCAGCCTGCCGGAGCGCGGCACGCTGGATTTGCCCGCCTACCTGTCACGTCCGCACGTGTTGTTGGAGATGCGCGGCAGCGGCACGCCGGAAATCGAGCGAGCGCTGACAGCGATTCGTGAGCGTCGGCATGTGGCGATCAGCCTGCCGCATTGGGGCGTGGCGCCGCAGTTGATACGGGGCACGGACCTGATCCTTACGGTGTCGTCCCGGGGCTTGCTCGATATCGATCATCAGCACTTGCTGGCGGTGCTGCCGCCGTTTCATATTCCGTCGTTTGCATTTGAATTGGCGTGGCATGCGCGGCGGGGTGGGGATTCGGGGTTGCAGTGGTTGATTGGGCAGGTGCAGGGTGTATTGTCCGAAGATCACCGCTGACAGGAAAAACAACATGCTCTCAGGCTTTAACCACCTGACCCTGGCCGTCACCGATCTGGATCGCAGCGTCCGCTTCTACCATGAGCTGTTGCACCTTCAGCTCGACGCCACATGGGACGCCGGCGCCTACCTCTCACTGCCGGGTTCATGGCTGTGTTTATCGCTGGATCCATTGCGCGACGCGAATCCAGCCGCCGATTACACCCACTATGCGTTTACCGTCGCTGCGGCTGATTTCGCGGCGCTGATCGAGCGCCTGCGAACGGTTGATGTTGAAGAGTGGCGCGACAACCGCAGTGAAGGCGCTTCGTTCTATTTCCTCGACCCCGATGGCCACAAGCTCGAAGCCCATGTCGGCGACCTGGCCTCACGGCTACGCGCGTGCCGCGAAAAGCCTTATGCCGGAATGACGTTTTACCCGTAGGGCGGGCACGTGCGTAAACGCTCAAGCGCACGTGTTGGCAGGTCGTGCAGGCAGCAAACCAGCCGGATTTTAAGATGACCGTTCGTCGCACTGAAAAGTTTTTTCTAAACCTTTGCTGCCCTGAAAATTCGAATTGAGGGCGGGCTGTGTTCTCCCGCACCTATTCTTGCCCTGGAGGAACCCATCATGAGCCGCATGGCTATCCGGTTACGCACCGCCAGTTTCGCGATGCTGCTGGGCCTCGGCGCCAGCAATGCTTTCGCCCAGTCGCCTGCTGAATTCATTGAGCAGGCTTCGGCCAAAGGTATGGCCGATATCGAAACCAGTCGCATGGCCCACGCCAAGACATCGTCCCAGGAAATCAAGGACTACACCATTGAGGTGATCAACGAGCGCACCCTGGCCAACCAGCATCTGGCGGCCATCGCCAAGAAGCTCGATCTGCCTGTGGCCCCGCGGGAGAAAATCGTCGATAAAGCCGAAACGCTGATGCCTGAACTCAAGGACGGCGACTCCTTTGATGCGGCCTACACCGCGCAACAGGTGAAGGAAAACGAAGACGCCATCGCCCTGTTCAAACGGGAAGGCGCGGCATCGGATGTACCTGAAATAAAAGCCTTGGTGGACGAGACGCTGCCTAAGTTGGAGGAGCGTTTGCAGAAAGCCCGTGCGTTGGCTTCGACCCATGCTAAAGGTCATCAAGGCGACGGCTGAATCCGTCACTTGAAATGAAAAACGGCGGTTGGATGTTCTCCAACCGCCGTTTTCATGCCTGGTTCAAATCAGTTTTATTCGGCCCGGCATCGTCGCCAGCATAGCCACCACTGCTGTTCAGGTTCACGGTGCCAGCCTTGCCAAGGCTGCGGTACTCCTGGCGCAGCTTTTCCAGTTCTTTACGGTCCAGGCCGTCCAGACTGAGCACAGCGTTTTGAGCATCCTTGGACACGCGTAGCAGTTCATCGATCTTGATATGCAGGATGTCGTTGTCGCGGTTCTGCGTGTTCTGGATCAGGAACACCATCAAAAACGTGATGATGGTGGTCGAGGTGTTGATGATCAGTTGCCAGGTGTCGTTGTAGTGAAAATACGGCCCGCTCAGGCTCCACGCCAGGATCAACGCCACCGCCGCGTAGAACGTGCGTGGGCTGCCCGCCCAGCGGGAGAGGGATTGGGAGACTGTGGAGAATTTCATGACCGGTTTCCTTGGTAGGGGGTGATGAAAGACTGGACCGCAGGAATTCTTTGAAATTTCTTTTTACATTTAGTCCGGTGAACAACGTTGTACGTTTTTGTCGGCGGCTGTTTTTAGAAGGCTAATTGCGCCTGGCCCGTGCCTTCCAGCGCCAGCAAATACTGCTTGGCTTGCAGCCCCCCGGCGAACCCGGTCAGCCCGCCCGACGCGCCGATGACGCGATGACAGGGTGCAATGATCGAGATCGGATTCCTGCCATTGGCAGCACCCACCGCACGTACTGCCTTTGGGTTGCCGATCTGTTGGGCAATCTGGCTGTAGCTGCGGGTTTCGCCGAAAGGAATGGTCAGCAGCGCTTGCCAGACTTGTTTCTGGAAGTCGGTGCCATCGAAGTCCAGTTCCAGCTCGAATCGGTTACGGGTACCGGCGAAGTATTCCTTGAGTTGGCGTTCGGCTTCCAACAGCACCGGGCTGTCATTGGCCTCGTGCAACTCACCCAGGCGCACACGGTTGGCGCGCTCTGTTTCCCACAGGATGGCGCCGAGTTTGCCATTGCGCGCCACCAGGGTGAGTTGGCCCACAGGGGAGGGCATGAGCTTGTATTCATAAGGCATGGGCATAATCCTTGATGCTGTATGGCGCCACTATCCGTCTTGCTAACCGTGGGGGAACCTTGTTTCTTGCGGTGTAATTCTACGCCCGCTACAAGCGCCAGTGAATCCAATTGCCCGACCCATAGACCCAGGAGACCAGGTAGACAAACCAGGCTATCGAGGGCGTTGACAGTGCGACCAGTGAGCCAAGATTGAGTAGCGCGATGATGGCCGCGCCGATTGCCAGGCCTCGACCAGCGTGCTGCCTTGCGTACCACGCGCCATAGATAGACCCGGCAACTGCCGCTATCAATACAAAACGGCCCAGGCCTATCGGGGGAATAGGCATCAGTGCGGCTAGCAATGGGATGATCAGCACCAGCCCTACGACTTTTCTAAACACCTGCGTTGACGTTTTTTGTCCGCACGGGAGCATCCTGCTTTGTCCTATTCTGGTTAAGGTTTCCCATGGTGATAGGCGAACTTTCTCGTCCCTGTAGGAATGAGCTTAATCAATGCCTCTGCTGAAGCACTTCCACGCTCCAAGCGGAGTTTTCATCGCCGGTCGATATTGCGATGGGATAGTGCATCGTTTAGCCCTCAAAAGGGTACTTACTGTAACCACCAACGTTCGGTGATCAACGCCACGATCCCCATTCGTTTTGAACGAACTTTCCGATAGCGGCGAGTGAATTAGCGTTGGAGAGTTGATGCGTTATCCAGCCCGCACCACCTCATCAATCACGCTCATAAAGGCTCGGATCGATAAGTTCTGTTTCTCCTTTCGAGTCAGCACCAACAACGGTGCATACGCATCCCCCTCCATCAACGGCCTGTACGTCACGCCTTTATTCATCAGGCTCTGCGTACACGTCGGCACCAACGCCACACCTTGCCCAGCCGCCACCAGCGCGATGATAGAGGTGATCTGCCGCCCAGTCTGCCGGAGGCGCACTCCACCAAGGTCAGCTGAACGTCGGGAAAACGCTGCGCAAACGCCTGTATCGTCTGGCTGAACAGGTCCGACAGGGCGATGGAGCTGACGTACCCCAAGGCTAGCTGCCCGGCGGTGCCCGTAGCCAGCTTGCTGGCAATCACCTGCTCCAACAAGTCGCGCGCGTAGGGCAGGAATGACCGCCCTTGAGCCGTGAGGGTGACGCTGCGGCTGGTGCGATCAAACAGCTTGAAGCCCAGCTCGGTTTCCAGCGCCGAGATCTGCCGGGTCAGCGGTGGCTGAGCCAGGTGCAGGCGAATGGCCGCGCGACCGAAGTGCAATTCTTCAGCTACCGTCAGAAAGTACCGCAGCTTGCGTAGATCGAGCATCCTGATCCTTGGGTATCGATCGGTTCGTAATCGGTATTGGTTTAAGATCCGCCGGCCATTCTATAAAGACCTCACAAAATAAAACGAGAGGTTTCATGAAACCGCGCCTGCATTGTGCCCGCCTTGCCCTGTTCCTGTGTGGCTGCGCGGCGTTCCTCAACCTCTATGCCACCCAGAGCATCCTGCAGACCTTTGCCGCGCAGTTTCAGGTCAGTGCCAGGGCGGCGGGATGGAGTATCACCGTGACGACGCTGGCCGTGGCGATCACTGCACCGTTTGTCAGCCGACTGACCGGGCGCTTTGAGCAACGCACGGTGATCAGCGTGGCGGCTTTGCTGTTGGCGGTGCCGGCGCTGATGACCGCCTACGCCGACAGTTTTGCCGAAGTGCTGGTGTGGCGGTTTGTCGAAGGCATGTTGATCCCGGTGGTGTTTGCCACCAGCGTGGCTTACATCGGCGACCGCTGGAGTGGCGGCACGGTGACGGAGGTCACCAGCCTGTATGTGGCAGGCACCGTACTGGGTGGGTTTGCCGGGCGTTTTGTCACGGGTGTGATGACTGAATACGTGGGCTGGCGCGAAGCCTTCGAGTTGCTGGCGGTGCTGAGCCTGATGGTGGGTGGGTTTATCCCGTTCTTGTTGCCGATCAGTCGTGTGCGAACGGCGAAGGTTAAAACCGCTTTCTCGGCCGTTTTTCGCAAGCCCTTGCTGGCTGCTTACGCTGTAGGTTTTTGCGTGTTGTTCTCCCAAGTCGCAGCGTTTACCTACGCCGGTTTGTACCTCGGATTACCGCCATTCAACTTGGGGCCTGCGGCGTTGGGCACGCTTTACACCGTGTTCCTGCTGGCGCTGGTCGTGATCCCCATCGCCGGTCGCCTCAGTAAAGCCCGGCCTCACGCCGAACTGCTGAGCGTGGCTGCGGTGCTGGGCATCACCGGCTCAGCGCTGACGTTAGTGCCTTCCTTGTGGTGCATCGTCGTGGGCCTGGCGCTCAGCTCCACCGGCGTATTCCTCGCCCAGGCAGCCGCCAACGCGTTCACCACCGCTACCGCCCGTGACAACAAAGCGGGCGCCGTGGGCGTGTACCTCACGTGTTATTACCTGGGCGGAAGTTGCGGTGCGATTGTGCCGGCTTTGATCTGGGAACGCTGGGGCTGGGCCGGGTGCGTGGCGCTGATTATGACCTTCCAGGTATTGACCTTGCTGATTGCCCTGACCGGTTGGAAACCCCTTAAACCTGAACCGATCCCAATACCATGAACGATACCGTCGAGGTGCCTGCTGCCGCATCATCAACCCGCCGTCGCACGCTGATCGCCGGCTGCGGTGCGCATGCCGTGCATGACGGCCTTACCGATGTCATCTACGTGCTGCTGCCGATCTGGCAGGCGCAGTTCGCGCTTTCCTACGCGTAAATCGGACTGTTACGCGGGGCCTATTCCGGGATGATGGCGGCGTCCCAGCTCATGGTCAGTCACGCCGCGAAGCGTTGGGGCGTGTACCGATGCTGGTGAGCGGCACCGTGCTTGCGGGCGAGGCTTACTTGTTGGTGGGCCAGACCCGCGGACTGGCGATGTTATTGCTGGCGCTGCTGTTGGGTGGGTTGGGCGCCAGCACCCAACAACCGCTCGCCTCCTCAATGATCAGCGACGTCTACGAGGACGGTGGTTGGATCAAGCAGGCGCTGTCTAAACACAACTTCAGCGGCGATCTTGGCGCGCGCATCGGTATAGCTGACGGGAAGCAGCACGGCGTTGCTAATCGTTGCCGCCGTGTATTTGCCACTGACCGGGTTGATGGTGATGCTGCCGGGGCCCTGCTCAATGGTGCTTGTGCGCAGGGCCGTTCGCGCACTGTATAGGCTTGCCTTCCCAGGCCGCCCATACCAAGGGGGAGGGGAGCCAAAAAATGCATAGCGCTTTAAAGAGATGAGGTCAGCGGAAA
The DNA here is from genome assembly GCF_963970975.1 of Pseudomonas sp. RA_15y_Pfl1_P11. Taxonomy (NCBI): domain Bacteria; kingdom Pseudomonadati; phylum Pseudomonadota; class Gammaproteobacteria; order Pseudomonadales; family Pseudomonadaceae; genus Pseudomonas; species Pseudomonas sp. RA_15y_Pfl1_P11. The sequence goes on along the minus strand of NZ_CAXAOY010000027.1, from coordinate 35,214 downwards.
CGGAATGCGCAACGCGCCAATCGGCCCTTCCCGAACACCGCACATTTCATCGTGCACGCACTGCTGCACCAGCACGCAGGGAAACGGCGGAACCCGTTGTAACAGGTCGCGCAAATGCGTGGTAGAGCCGATGCGCAGCGGCTTGGCATCATCGCCGAGCAATGTCATTTCAGCGTCATCCAGCCTGACACGCGCGATGTAGAAACCACCCTCCAGCGACAGTAACTCCAGCTCGCGAATTTCACCTTTTACCGCCAATTCAGTCAGCCTGTGCATATTCATGATTGAGCCTCACTGCGAGTTATTTATTGGCGACGAAAGAACAACGTGACCTGGCCCCATTCGACGCCGAACTTGGTCATGCTGGAGCGGTTGATCAAGGTGTTCTCGTCCATCAGGTACATCCAGTCATCAAAGCTCACCTCGTAGACCGAGCCGTCCACCGGCAGGTTGAGTCGGTAGCGCCAACGCAGTGCGTTACCCGCCACTTCGCCGATTGCCTCGCCGACCACATCACCCGCTCGGCCCTTCCAGCGTCCCGGGCCATCCGGTGTCAGTGTCCACACGCGTTGTTGACGTGTGCCATCGCTGTACAGGAAGCGTTCGTCGAGAATCAGGGCGTTCCCCTCGCGTCGGCTGGCTATGTTCACTTCAAAGCGCTTGGCGACCTCCCCGGAACGCTTTTGGAAAATCCCCCAGGCCTTGACGGGCTTGCTGAAGAAACGCTCCAAATCCAGTTGCGGCTGCTGGTCAGCGTAGTGCTCGACCTCGACGTTGGCGCAACTGCTCAAACTCAATATCAGCAACAATGAAACCAGTAGACGAGTCATTGCCCGGCTCCGTGATCGCGCGCGGCGAATTGCCAGCGTGTTGAATAGATACTTGTACAGAAATATAGATTTGTACAGGTTTGCGCGACAGGAATAACGGATACCTCAAATCGCAGGCATAAAAAAACCGGCCTTACAGGACCGGTTTTTTGTTTTCCCGTCAATAAAAGACCTGACGCGGAACGAGAATTCGTGTGGAGCGGGTAGAGGGAATCGAACCCTCGTCGGAAGCTTGGGAAGCTACTGTTCTACCATTAAACTATACCCGCTCAGAGCGGCTGACTTTGTACCAGATGTTCGCCAGGATTTGAAGTTTTTCTTCAAAAATGTGTGAGTTACAAGCGCAGTTACTGACTTGCCCGCGATACCGGCACCTCTGTGTGTCAGTCACACTTCGGTGATGCTATCGCAGGCAAGCCGGCTCCCATACAAGCTCGCGCCTACAGTGGGTCTCATTTCAGATCGCGAAGGCATGCTGCGTCTGGCCTTGGTGATACCGCAACCGGCTGACCTGCCGCTCAGGTTTCAGAAAGCCCACCACCGCATCCCGACTGTCGCGGCACGCCGCCTTGTGCTCCATATCCAGAAAATGCCCGGTCGCCTGAATGGTGCTGAAGCTGCTGTTAGCCACGTATTGACCAAATAGCTTGGCATCCTGGGCGCTGGTGTATTCGTCCCATTCGCCGTTCACAAACAACACGGGAACGGCGATTTGCCTGGCCGCTTTGACGTAACACAGCCGGTCACTGTTCAGCACGTGGCTGATGTGAAAGTGCATCTGCCCGTATTCATGCTCGGCCAGGTTGCTGACGTGTTTGTAGTTGAAGCGTTTGAACAGCGACGGCAGGTGTTTGCCGATGGTGCTGTTGACCAGATGGCCGACGCGGTCGCGGTCGAGGTTGCCGAGGTAGTCGACGCCGCGTTCAAGGTAGTCGCGCATGGGGGCGTTGATCACCGGCGAGAACGAACTGATCACGGCCTTTTCAACCCGACGAGGGCGATGGGCGAGGGCAACCAACGCGGCGGCGCCGCCCCAGGAAAATGACAATACGTGTTCGGCGGCGAAGTGGTCGATAAGCTCCAGCAGAATCTGGCCTTCGACTTCCTTTGTCAGCATCTGCTCATGGCGATTATGGATTTTGGAGCGGCCAGCGTAGGGCTGGTCGTACAAAACCACATTGAATTGCGGGTACAGGCTTTTCACGGTTTGAGCGAAGGATGCCGTGGTGGCCATGGAGCCGTTGACCAGGATGATGGTCTTTTCAGCAGCGTCCGCGCGATAGAACTCCGTGTAAACCCGATACTGACCCTGTATATCCAACACAGCGATTTCTGGCCTCATGTCGTAAGACTCCTGGCAAGCGGGTAGGGCGCGCAGGTAACTCTGCACGAGCTTTGTGACAGGTAGGCATACGCCTTGAAGTGGGAGGCCCATGTCGATCCGATGACGGCTGGCCGACGGGTGTTGTTATGGCGGGCTGTTTGCCGGGAAGGCCCGTAGATCAAGCGCGGGCGGGGCACTGTGTTTCTTGGAGGTTATAGGCGACTCGCCAGTCATATTTAAACTGGTGATCCTGATTCAAGCAGCAGAGGTTCCACCCCGCAAGGCGATGAGAAGATTTTTTGTCACCACCGGCCGAACGGTCGTCAGACTTGTCGGATTTCGTCGTCAGTCAGCGCCCGATACTCGCCTGGCGCAAGGGCAGCATCCAGCACCAAAGGGCCCATTTGCTCGCGATGCAGGCCGATCACCCTGTTATCAAAGTGCCCGAACATGCGCTTCACCTGGTGGTAGCGCCCTTCGATTATGCTGAGACGAGCGGTTCTCGGCCCAAGCAGTTCCAGCCCTGCGGGTTGCGTGGTCAGGTCTTCGAAAGCGAAATACAGGCCTTTGGCAAAGGTAATCGCGTACGCAGGGCTGATGTCTTGCTCGGTCTCCACCCGGTAGACCTTGGGCAACTTGGTTTGCGGTTGCGTCAGTCGGCGCGACCATTGGCCGTCGTTGGTGATCAGCATCAGCCCCGTCGTGTTGAAATCCAGGCGGCCGGCGATGTGCAAGTCGGCTTTGTCGGGCTCATTCAATAAATCCAGGACGGTCGGGTGTTGCGGGTCTGCCGTGGCGCTCACACAACCCTGAGGCTTATGCAGCATGAAGTAGCGTGCGGGTTTACCCGCCTGCAGCACTTCATCGTCGACGCAGACGCGGCTGAATTCGCGCACCTCATGATGAGGATCGCTGACTGCCACGCCATCGACCGACACCCGTCGTTCCACCAAGAGCAAACGCACTTGCTGGCGATTGAAGCGCGGCAGGTTACTGAGGAAACGATCAACCCGCATTACGTCGGCTCTGCCCCGCGTAATTGCTCATCCACCCTGGCACAGCGCGGGCACAAGCAGGCCTTGTTGCGCAATTCATCGGGCAGGGCCTGGAGCACGGCCGGGTCGATGGTGACGCTGTAGCACCAGCAGGCCCGGTCGACCGTACGTGGGTCAGCCAGGGTACAGTCGTTGCGGGCGCCGCAGGCAGGGCAGAGGGTTGGCGTGGTCATCGGCAGGTTCGGGCTTGGATCAGGCAAGGTTCCGGAGAATTCCGGTGTGCCTTGCACGATACAGGGCCGACCCCGCACAGGCTACTTAGAGCTGGAACTTGCTGACCAGTGCATTGAAGGACGTGGCCAGGCGCGACAGGTCCTGGCTGGCGGCATTGGTCTGGTTGGCACCGGCGGCCGTCTGGGTGGACAGGTCCTGGATATTCAGCAGGTTGCGGTCTACTTCGCGTGCCACCTGGGCCTGCTCCTCCGACGCGGAGGCGATCACCAGGTTGCGTTCATTGATCATCGCCACACTGGCGGTGATGCGTTGCAGTGCTTCACCGGCGTTTTGTGCAAGGGCCTGGGTATTGTTGGCCCAGGTCAGGCTCTTGTTCATTGCCGCGACCGCACCATCAGCGCCGACTTGCACTTCGCCAATCATTTTTTCGATGTCGACCGTGGAGATCTGAGTGCGATGCGCCAGTGCACGCACCTCATCGGCGACCACTGCAAAACCGCGACCTTGCTCGCCCGCACGGGCCGCTTCAATGGCGGCGTTGAGGGCCAGCAGGTTGGTCTGGTCGGCGATGCCACGGATCACATCGATCACCTTGCCGATTTCCCGCACTTGCCCGGCGAGATCTGCGACCGATTGCGTGGAATCGTTGATTTCACTCACCATCGAACTCATGCCGGACACGGCCTGTTCGACTTGCTGGCGACCGTCCTCGGCCTCGCTGGTGGCCTGGCGCGAAGCCTCTGAGGTCGATACGGCGTTGCTCGCCACTTCGTCTACCGCAGCGGTCATCTGGTTCACGGCCGTAGCGGCCTGTTGGATCTCATCATTCTGACGGGTCAGGCCACGGCTGCTTTCATCGGTGACCGCACTCAATTCTTCGGCGGCTGAAGCGAGCTGGTCGGAAGCGTTGGCGATTTCCATCAGGGTGCTTTTCAAGCCGCCCTGCATATCCGCCAGTGCCATCAGCAATTGCCCGGCTTCGTCGGTGCGTTCGGTGAGGATGGCCTGGGTCAGGTCGCCCTTGGCAATGCGTTGTGCGCTTTCCACAGCCTGGGCGATAGGGCGGGTGATCAGGCGGGTGATCAACACCCCAATGGTGATGGCAATGATGAAGGCCAGGACAATGCCACTGATCATCCACGCCAACGCACTGCCGCGCAGCTCATCGGCGGCGATGACGCCTTCCTTGATCTGGCGGTTATTGGATTCGATCATCACGCGGATCAACTCGCGCGCCTCACGGAAGAGTTCGTTGTTGGCGGTGTTGAGCTGGGTGCGGGCCTGTTCGACCTGGCCGCTGTCGAGCAGCGCCATGATGCGTTCGGAGCTGCTGATATAAGCGGGCCAAATCTGGTCGAGTTTATCTCCCGCTGCCCGTTCGTCATCTTCCAGCGGTGTTGCGCGGTAGGCAGCGTAAACCGCCTGGCTGTGCTTGAGTTCGTTGGCGATGTCCTGGCGCACGCGATCGCGGTCCTGGGCGGAGACGTCGCCCTTGCTTGCATCCATCAATCGGTACAGGCCCCGGTTATGCGCGACCAAGCCATTGAGGGTGGCCGCCGTATTGCTGACGGACACCAGATTGTTGGAGAACGTCTGCTCCAATGCTGTGGCGAGGCGCACCCCCCCTTTGATGCCCAGCAGGCCGACCCCGAGGGTGACCAGCGCACATAGAAGGAATGAAAGCAGCAGTTTGGTTGATATTTTCATGGGGGCGAGTTCGGTGATAGTCGCGAAAGGCGCACGGTAGAGCCTCCCTGGCTTCGCGCGATGTCATAGTAATATCATCGCAATTGGCAAAGTTTCGAGCTAGCTAAATTTACTGAAACGTTAAAGTGCGCGCAGATGTATCAAGCTGTTGCGAAAACGCACCAGATTCGGTTTTTGATGTCAGATATTTCGTCATTCAGTGAAAGCTGAATGCCGCCCTTCAGCGTCGCTGGAGGTGCTCTTCCGCGGTCCAGGAGGCCGCCATGTATCGACGACTGCTGCTCAGTGCTTTACTCGGTCTGACCCTTTCTGCCTGTGTGCCTTATTACGATGGAGGCCAGAGCTATTACCGTTCTGAGGTCTACACCTCACCGGCGCCGGTGTACTACTACGGCGGTGGCGCGGCGTATCCTTACCGCCGTGACTATTACCCTTCGCCGCGCTATTACGCGCCCCAACCGCGTTATTACTCGGCACCGCGTTATTACCAGCCTGCGCCGCGCTATTACGGGCCGCGCGCCGGTTACCGGCCTTATCCGAATCAAGGCTGGGGTAGCGACCGTTGGGGTAATGGCGGGCATGGTCGCGGTTCCGACCACGGAGGTGGTCGCGGCGGTCACCGTTGACAGACCCGCATGGCAAGCGGCGCATGAAGCGCCGCTTTTTTATGGGCGCCAATAATCAGTAATCAGACAAGTCAGCCAACGGATGGCGGCCTTCCCACGCCTTATTGAAATGCGCCTGCACCACCGTTTCTGGGACGGTATTGATATCGGGCCAATGCCAATGGGGCGTCTGGTCCTTGTCGATCAGTCGCGCACGCACGCCTTCGCTGAACTCCGGATGGCGGCAGCAATTGAGGCTAAGGGTGTATTCCATCTGGAACACTTGGGCCAGGGACAAATGCCGGGCGCGCTGGATCTGCTCCCATACCAGATGGGCGGTCAGTGGGCAGCCCTCGGTCAGCGTTTTGCCGGCACGGCTGAACAACGGATCGGCGTGCTCAAGCAGTTGGCTCAAGGCGCGCCAGGCACAGCGCACATCGCCCACGTCCAACCATTCGTCGATCTGTGCGCGCCGCGGCAGCCATTGCGCTTCGGGTTTCTGATCGACGGCTTCCTGAGCAAGCGCTTTGAGCAGGCTATTGAGTTGCACCGAGGTCTGTTCCTGCCAGTTCAGTTGCAGCAGGCCATCCAGCAGTTCGTCTTGTTGATCGTCGCGCAGGAAGCGGTCGGCCAGGCCAAGGTCCAAGGCGTCGCGACCGTTGATGTGCGCGCCGGTCAGGCCAAGGAACAAGCCGAGTTTGCCCGGCAGGCGCGACAGGAACCAGCTAGCGCCCACGTCCGGATACAAGCCGATACTGATCTCCGGCATTGCCAACCGGCTGCTCGGGGTGACGATACGCACCGACGCGCTTTGCAGCAGGCCCATGCCGCCGCCCAGTACATAACCGTGGCCCCAGCAGATCAGCGGTTTGGGGTAGGTGTGCAGGCGGTAGTCGAGGCGGTATTCCGCCGCGAAAAACTGCGCAGCCAATGGCGGCACCTCGCCGGGATGTTCACGGCAGGCCTGGGCCAGGCTGCGTACTTCGCCGCCAGCGCAAAACGCCTTGGGACCGTTGCCACGCAACAGCACACACACGATGTTTGGGTCCTTGGCCCAGGTGTCCAGGCGGTCGCCGAGGGCGAGGATCATTGGCAAGGAGAGGGCATTGAGGGACTGTTCAGCATCGAGGCTGGCGATGCCGATGCGGGCACCGTCGCTGCCGGTTAGCTCTTCGAAGTGCAGGTTCATCGTGACCTCAAGCGAGAAGGTGAAGGATCAGTATGATCGCTTAGTAAGAAAGTGCCGGTGGGGTGTCAGATCAATTGACAAGCGGAGTCGGCTTTCCTAGGGTTCGCCTCATTCTTTTTTACAAGACAATTCAACTATGACCGATGGCGACCGTATCAAACTCGAACCCAGCTGGAAACACGCCCTGCGCGATGAGTTCGATAAGCCCTACATGGTCCAATTGCGCGAGTTTCTGCGCCAGGAACATGCCGCCGGAAAAGAAATCTACCCGCCGGGCCCGCTGATTTTCAATGCGCTCAATTCCACGCCGTTGGACAAGGTCAAAGTGGTGATCCTCGGCCAGGACCCGTACCACGGTCCCGGCCAGGCTCATGGGCTGTGCTTTTCGGTGCAACCGGGCGTGCCGACGCCGCCGTCGCTGGTGAATATCTATAAAGAGCTCAAGCGCGACCTGAACATCGACATCCCCAATCATGGTTACCTGCAAAGCTGGGCTGACCAAGGGGTTTTGATGCTCAACACCACCATGACCGTGGAGCGTGCCAACGCCAACGCCCATGCGGGCAAGGGCTGGCAGTTTTTTACCGATCGGGTTATCGAAGTGGTCAGCGAACATCAGCCGCATTTGGTGTTTTTGCTGTGGGGCGCACATGCGCAGGGCAAGCAGAAGTTGGTCGATGCGACCAAGCACCTCGTGTTGACCTCGGTGCACCCGTCGCCGTTGTCGGCGTATCGCGGGTTCTTGGGTTGCGGGCATTTCAGCCGCACCAACAAGTTTCTTGAGCAGAATGGCGAGGCACCGATTGAGTGGCGGTTGCCGCTCGTCTGATCCGCGCGGTACTAAAGCCTGACCATCGAAACCGAGCCATTCTCGATATCAGCGACATATAGATTGCGGCCATCCGGGGCGACAACCATACCCCGCGGTTTGTCGAAACCTTCAATAGTGCCGGTGACGCGGTTCAGACGCGTGTCAATAATACTGATCCGACGCCCGTCTGTTTCAGAGATATACGCCATTTCGCTGAGCCGATTGAAGGCAATGGCCCAAGGCCCCTCAAGGTTGCTGATTTCTTTGCTGACGTCGGGGATCAAGGCATTGCCAACGGTCACCTTTCCACTTTCGCGGTGGGTGATGTAGAGGTTTGGATAGCGCGGGCTGTAAGCGATGGCCGTGGGGGTGCCGGCGGCGATGCCGATATACGCGGTGACATTATTGCTCGCGAGGTCGACGATGGCCCAGCCGTGACTATCCGTGGCGACGTGAGCACGCGTGTTGTCCGGTGCGATCACCACGTCTTTAGGGCCATGCACCGGTGTCTCACTCACTCGTTGATAGGTGCTGGTATCAAAGGCAACCAGTTTCGAATCGCCGTGATCAGCCACATATAATCTTGTACCCGTTGAGTTCCGCGCCATGCCATTCACCGTGATGAGCCCTGTGATGGTTTTGACTACGGTGTTATTCAGGGTTTCGATGACGTTGATGGGGGTTCCAGTCGCGACACTGTTGTCACTCACATAAACCCGGGAGTCATCCGGGCTGATTACTATCCTTATGGGAGAACCCAGGCCTGTTAGGGTCTGTATCACCCGCAGAGGTTGGGTGCCGAGGACGGTGATGGATCCCGTTGTAGCGCTTGTCACATACAGACGTGTGCCTGCACGGTTCATCACCAGGCTATTGGGGTCGCCTGGTACTGCGATGGTTTCCACAATCGCTGCAGGTTTTGCGGCGTCGTCAGAGGTCGGTGGGCGTGGCTCATTGTGTTTGGTCATGATGAGCAATTCGAGTAGGCGGAAAGGGTGCAGTCATCACGTGTACTTACGCGATCTGCACCACAGATTGAGCGCTCAGTGAGTGAGGTTGACTACCTGTGAAAAATGACAGTTCAGATGAGCGGTCATGGTTCCTGGGAGACCTTTGCACAGCGGCTCTGCTCAGGGTAGGCGGTTCCAGTGTCTGAACAGCGGCTCTGCCAAAAACAACACGAATAATAAGCGCATCACCTGCATTGCCGTCACCAGCGGCACCGACAGTTGCAGGGTCTCGGCAGTGAGGCTCATCTCGGCAATGCCGCCGGGCATCATGCCCAGGGTCAGCGAGCGCAGGTCCAGATGGGTCAGGGCGCTCAAACCCACCGCCGCGAATGTCGCCAGCGCCATGGTCAAGGCCGTGCCGATCAGGGTGCGGCCCATGAACGATGGCGCACGTCGAAAGAACTGACGATTGAAGTGGCAGCCCAAACCGCTGCCGATCAGCCATTGGCCAATCTGGCTGCCGCCGTCGGGTAGGGCGATATGCAGGTCCCAGACCACACTGGCAGTGGCGCTCACCAGCAAGGGGCCGAACAACCACGGGTTCGGCTGACGCAAACGCTGCCAGCCCCAGGCCATCAGCGCACCCATCGGAAACAGAGCTAACAACCAAGGCCAACTCACCGGTGCCGGATGAAACTGCGGCGTGCCACTTTCAAGCAAATACTTGAAGATCGCCGGCACACACAGCACCACCACCAGCACCCGCAAACTTTGCCCCGCCGCGACCCGGCTGAGCACTGCGCCATTGCGTGCGCCGAGGTTGACCATCTCACCGGAGCCACCCGGCATGCTGGAGAAAAATGCGGTGGCGCGGTCTTCACCGCTACGCCTCATCAACCACACGCCGACCACGCTCGACAGGCTGGTGACCAGCGCACCAAAAAAAATCAGCCCGAAGTGGCTCATCACCTGCTCGATCACCACCGGTGTGAAGTGCAGGCCAATGCCTATGCCCACCACCCATTGGCCGCATTTGCGCCCGCCGGGTATCTCGGCCAACTGCCAAGGCGTGAGGCAACGCACCAGAATGATCGCCAGCAACGAGCCGACCATGTACGGCAAAGGCCAGCCGACGAGGCTGGCCAGGTAACCGCCGGCCAGCCCGACCAGCGGTGTTCCCCACCAGTGTTTAAAGGTGGTCTCAGGCATCGGCCACGGCACGACGCTGCAAGGCACGTTTGCGGTAGATGCGCACCAGCGGGAGGGCCAGCATCAGCGCAGTCAGTACCCACACACCAAAGGTGATCGGGCTCGACCAGAGGATTTGCAGGTCACCGTTGGAGATCGACAACGCACGGCGTAGGTTCTGCTCCATCAAGCCGCCCAGGATAAAGCCCAGCAGCACCGGCGACAGCGGGAAGTCGAGCTTGCGCAGGATGTAACCGAAGATGCCGATACCCACCATCAGGAACAGGTCGAAGGTGGTCGCGTGAACGGCGTAGACACCAATCGCCGTGATGATCGCGATCACTGGCACCAGCGCCCAGTTTGGCACGGCCAGGATGCGCGTGAAGATGCGGATCATCGGGATGTTGAGGACCACCAGCATGATGTTGGCGATAAACAGCGAGGCGATCAGGCCCCAGACGATATCCGGTTGCTGTTGAAACAGCAGCGGGCCAGGGGTGATGTTGTACAACGACAGTGCGCCGATCATCACCGCCGTGGTGCCCGAGCCGGGTACGCCAAGCGTCAGCATCGGCACCAGCGCACCGCAGGCGGACGCTCCGATCGCGGTTTCCGGAGCGGCGAGGCCGCGCATGTCGCCCTGGCCGAATGTACCGCTGGCACCGGCCAGGCGTTTTTCGGTCATGTAGGCAACCGCCGAGGCCAAGGTCGCACCGGCACCGGGCAACACGCCCATGATGAAACCGAGCAGTCCGCAACGGATGTTTACTACAAAGACAGAAGACGCTTCCTTCAGGTTGAACATCATCCGTCCGGTCGCTTTCACAGCTTCCTGACCACGGTGGGTTTTTTCCAGCAGCAACAGGATCTCGCTGATGGAGAACAAGCCCAGCACCAACACCACAAACTGGATGCCGTCGGTGAGGTGAATGTTATCGCCGGTAAAACGGTACACACCGCTGTTGGCGTCGATGCCCACCGCCGAGAGGAACAGGCCGATCAGCGCCGCCACAAACGTCTTCAGGGGTTTATCACCCGCCATGCCGCCGAGACAGACAATCGCGAATACCATCAGTACGAAGTATTCCGCCGGGCCGAAGGCAATCGCCCATTTGGCCAGCAGCGGCGCAAACAGCACCATGCCGCAGGTAGCGATAAACGCACCGATGAATGAGCTCCAGGCCGACAACGACAGCGCTACACCCGCCAGGCCTTTGCGGGCCATCGGGTAGCCGTCGAGGGTGGTCATCACGGTGGACGCTTCGCCCGGAATGTTGAGCAGGATCGAGCTGATCCGGCCACCGTACTCGCAGCCCAGGTACACGGCTGCCAGCAGGATCAGCGCCGATTCCGGCGGCAGGCCGAGGGCGAAGGCGATCGGAATCAACAGCGCCACGCCGTTGATCGGGCCAAGGCCCGGCAACAGGCCGACCACGGTGCCGATCAGGGTGCCGCACAGCGCGGTTATCAGGTTGTAGGGGGACAGTGCAACGCCGAAGCCTTGGCCCAAGTAGCCGAAAGTATCCATATCAGTTCTCCAGAACGTCGAGCAGGCCAAGGGGCAGCGGCACATCCATGACTTTATCGAACAGCAGATAAAGCCCGACGGCCATTAGGCTGACGATCACCACACTGGGCAACCAGCGGCCGCCGTACAGGCGTGCCATCGGGATGCCGATCAGCATACTGCTGAGGATGAAGCCCAGAGGTTCGAAGGTGCCTGCGAACACGATCAACAGCGCGACGCACACGCCGATCTTGATCAAGGTGGCACGGTCCAGCGCGGGTTCTTCTTCGGTATGGCGAGTTGGCTGCGGGCGAATCAGCATGTAGATCAGCGCCAGGCTCATCAGCCCGAGCATCAGCAGCGGGAAGGCGCGTGGCCCGACTGGTTCGTATGAAAATGCGGCGTGATAGCGCCACGCCATCGCTGCGAGGCCGGCGCAGGCCAGCAGCAACACGGCGGCAAAAATGCGTTGTAAGAGCATGTTGAACTCCTGGGCCACGCCGCGTGTTTAAACGGGCGTGGCCGCGCTACAGAAGGGCGATTACTGGATCAGGCCGAACTCTTTGGCCAGCACTTTGTAGTCAGCCACCTGTTTCTTCACGTAGGTGTCCAGCTCCGGGCCGGTCATGGCAAACGGGAACAGCTCGCGCTGGTCACGCAGCTTGGCGAACTCTTCAGAGGCCAGCAGTTTGTCGAACGCGTCCTTCCACCAGGCGTAGTCGGCATCGCTGACTTTTGGCCCCAGGTAGAAACCGCGAACCACCGGCCAGACGATGTCGTAGCCTTGCTCTTTGGCGGTCGGAATATTCTTCATTTCCGGCTCATCCAGGCGCTGTTCGGAGAACACCGCCAGCAGACGCATATCGCCGCTCAAGATGTGCGGCATGGAGTCGGAGATGTCGGTGCTGCCCACTTGGATGTGGCCGCCGAGCAGAGCGGTGGCGATTTCACCGCCGCCTTCCAAGGCCACATAACGCAGCTCGCGCGGGTTGATTCCGGCGGCTCTGGCGATCAGCGCGGTTTGCATCCAGTCCTGGCTGCCCACAGTGCCGCCGGAACCGATCACTACGCTGCCTGGATCTTTCTTCAAGGCTTTGACGAGATCGTCGAGGTTCTTGTAGGGCGAATCGGCTTTCACCGCGATGGCGCCGTAGCTGGTGCCGACCGCTGCCAACCAACGCACGGCGCTTTCATCGAAGCGACCGAACTTGCCTTGGGCCAGGTTCAACAGCGAACCGCTGGACCACGCAACCAGGGTGCCGCCGTCCGCAGGGCGTTGGGCGACCACCGCGTTGTAGGCCACGGCACCGACGCCGCCAGGCATGTAGGTGACGCGCATCGGCTTGCTCAGCAGCTTCTGGTTGACCAGCGCGCTTTGCGCCAGTTTGCAAGTAAGGTCAAAGCCGCCGCCAGGCGATGCTGGGGCGATACATTCCGGGCGCTTGGGTTCATCAGCGGCTAACAGTTGGCCGGCAAACAGCATGCAGCCGGCGGCGAGTGCGAATTTACGAAGGGAAGGGGTCATGCCTGTCTCCATTATTGTTCTTATTGGGACGAAAACGCTTCGAGGCGTTTTTCGGTTGCTATCACTCAAATAGCTTGGCAGGCGTAACCTGCCGTAGCCGGATGCTAAAGCGCGAAGCTTTCACTAACCTTTCAGTCACCTTTCAATGTCTTCGGGCTTCACAGGGCAGGCGGCGCCTGTAAACTGCCCGGCAATGCGTGGTGCCGACCACGCCTGAATGAGGTAGAAATCCATGCGTGTCTTGCTGGTTGAAGACCATCTGCAACTCGCCGAAAGTGTTGCGCAAGCGCTCAAGAGCACGGGTTTGACCGTTGACGTGCTGCACGATGGGGTGGCGGCGGACCTGGCCCTGAGCAGCGAGGAATACGCGGCGGCGATACTCGATGTGGGGCTGCCACGCATGGATGGTTTCGAGGTGCTCGCGCGTTTGCGCGCCCGTGGAAAAAACCTGCCGGTGCTGATGTTGACGGCACGCAGTGATGTGAAGGACCGCGTACACGGCCTGAACCTGGGGGCTGACGACTACCTCGCCAAACCTTTCGAATTGACGGAGCTGGAGGCGCGGGTCAAGGCGTTGCTGCGGCGCAGCGTGTTGGGTGGCGAGCGTCAGCAGGCCTGCGGCGTGCTGGTCTACGACCTCGACACCCGGCGTTTCACCGTGGGTGGCGAGCTGATGACGCTTACTTCCCGTGAGCAAGCAGTGCTCGAAGCGCTGATCGCTCGCCCGGGTCGGGTGATGAGCAAGGAGCAGTTAGCCTCCCAGGTGTTCGGCCTGGATGAGGAGGCTAGTCCGGATGCCATCGAAATCTACGTGCACCGCCTGCGCAAGAAACTCGACGGCCAGCCCATCGCTATCGTGACCTTTCGTGGCCTTGGGTACTTGCTGGAAGCTCGCGATGCATAAGCCCAGCAGCTTGCGCTGGCGCCTGCTGTGGAACCTGGCGCTGCTGCTGGTGTTGTTGATGTTCGCCAGCGGCATGAGCGCCTACTGGAATGGCCGCGAGGCCGCTGATACCGCCTACGACCGCACACTGCTGGCCTCGGCGCGCACTATCGCCGCTGGCTTGACCCAAGTAGATGGCACCTTGAGCGCCAATGTGCCCTACGTCGCCCTGGACACTTTTGCCTACGACAGTGCCGGGCGGATTTATTACCAGGTCAATGACATCCACCAGCAGTTGATCTCCGGCTACGAAAACCTTCCCGGCCCACCGCCGGGCACGCCGCGCACCGATGACTATCCGGCACTGGCACGTTTCTATGACGCCGTGTATCAGGGCCAGGAAGTGCGTGTGGTGAGCCTGCTAAAGGCTGTCTCTGAACCCAACATGAATGGCATGGCGGAAATCCGCGTCGCCGAAACCGATGAAGCGCGCGTAAGCATGGCTCGCAGCCTGATGGCCGACACCTTGCTGCGCCTGGGCATGCTCGGCATCGGCGCGTTGTTGCTGGTGTGGTTTGCCGTGAGTGCGGCGTTGCGCCCATTGGAGCGTTTGCGCACGGCGGTGGAGGAGCGCCAGTCCGACGACTTGCGTCCTTTGCCGTTGGTGGAAGTGCAGCACGAGTTCGGCCCGTTAGTGCGGTCCCTCAACCACTTCACCGAGCGCCTGCGCGGCCAGTTCGAGCGCCAGGCGCAGTTTATTGCCGATGCGGCCCATGAGTTGCGTACGCCGCTGGCAGCGCTGAAGGCCCGGTTGGAACTGGGCTTGCGCGCCGAAGACCCCGCCATCTGGCGCAGTACTTTGGAATCCGCGGCCCAGGGCACTGACCGTCTGACTCATCTGGCCAATCAACTGTTGTCTCTGGCACGCATCGAAAACGGTGCCCGAGCGATTGCCGAAGGCGGCGCGCAGCTACTTGACCTTAGCCAATTGGCTCGGGAGCTGGGCATGGCCATGGCGCCGTTGGCCCACGCACGCGGCGTGGCGTTGGCGTTGGAAGCCGACGAGCCGGTGTGGTTGCGCGGTGAGCCAACGCTGTTGAATGAGCTGTTGAGCAATCTAGTGGACAATGCCTTGGCTCACACGCCGCCGGGTGGCAACGTGATCCTGCGTGTAACGGCACCGGCGGTGCTGGAAGTGGAGGATGACGGCCCCGGTATTCCGCAGGATGAGCGGGACCGGGTGTTCGAACGCTTCTACCGCCGTAGCCAACAAGGCATGGGGTCAGGCCTGGGGTTGGCGATTGTCGGTGAAATCTGCCGGGCGCATCTGGCGCAGATCAGCCTGCACGATGGCGAGCAGGCCGGGTTGAAGGTGCGGGTGAGTTTTATCGCGGGCTGATCATTAGAACATCGAGCGGGCTTCATCCAACTCGGCGCGCAAGGATTCGCTGTAGGGGTCGATGCGCAGTTTCTTGATCGCCGGCAGGGTAGAGGCCGATACGCTTGCCAGGGGGTGATCGGTGCCGCGATGGCAATACAGCACGGCGACTTGCACCACATCGATGTAGTCGAGTCTGGCCGAATCGCGTTCCAGGTCCAGGTACTGGCCGGGCAGTTTCGCCAGCATTTCCGGAAAGTCCCAGCCGCTTAGCAGTTTGTCGCCCAGTAACGGGTGGATGCTCTCGATTACATGGTTGAGGCTGACCGAGTCCGACAGCAGCTCATAGTGGTCTTCTGCGTACGTCAGGATCGGCAGCACGCCGATCTGGTGCACCAGGCCGCCGAGGGCCGCCTGGTCGGGCTTGAGCTGGCTGTGACTGCGGCATAAGGCATAGCTGACGCCCGCTACTTCGAGGCTGCGACGCCACACATCACGCATTTTCTGATCAACCACATCGGAGCGGGCGTGAAAAATCTGCTCCATGACCAGGCCGATTGCGAGGTTGCTGCTGTAGTTGGTGCCCAGCCGGGTGATGGCGGTGTGCAGGTCGGTGACTTCCTGGGTCGCACGCAACAACGGGCTGTTGACCACTTTTATCAGGCGAGCCGACAGCGCGGTATCGCGACCGATCACTTTGCTCAAGTGGCTGATGCTGATTTCCGGGTCTTCAGCGGCCTGACGAATATTCAGGGCTACTTCCGGCAATGTCGGCAGAACCAGGTCATCGTTGTCGATGGCCGTCACTAAAGCCTGTTGGACTTTTTCCGCCAGCTCGTTCATTCATGCTCTCTAGCGTGTTGCAAAAAGGTATGGCGACTAACGCTGGATCTCTCGATCACGGTCGAGTGTGTAAGGCAGGTCAAGCAGCTGTAAGGCGGGACCTTCTAGCGTGCCTAAATGCACATCGCCACTATCGGCAGCTTCGGCTTGCAATACGGCCAGAAGTTCAACGTTTTGGTCAGCTTTTGCGGCAATGACCACTTCGCCGATCGAGCTGTTATGGCTGGGAGAGAACAACGGCGTGCCTGGCTCGGGCATTTCAGCGGTATTGAGGCTCAAGCGGTACAGCCGACGTTTGAGTTTTCCCAGGTACTGCATGCGCGCTACGATTTCCTGGCCGGTGTAGCAGCCCTTCTTGAAGCTGACGGCGCCCACGGCTTGCAGGTTGAGCATCTGCGGGATGAACAGCTCGCGCGTCTGCGGCATGACCTGGCCAATGCCCGCGCGGATTTGACCCAGGAGCCAATCATTCAAATCTGTTTCTTTTAATTGCTTGGCCAGTTGCTCGTGCACGGCCTCAGCATGTTCGGTGGGTACCCAGAGTTCGGCGCGCTCAGGGGACACGCGGATGGCAATCAATGCATCGCTGCGGGCGACGCTATCGGTCTCGGCCGGCAGTTCCAGGCCTAGGCTGGCCAACGCCTGATTCGCGCTCACGAGGCCGAAACGCACCCAGGCGGCGGTTTCGTCGGTGAGCTTGGATTTGGAGAACACAGCGTACTTCTTCAGGTCTGCCAACTGCGGTTCCAGCAGCTCAGTGGCCATTGCCAGTAACACGCCGTCACCTTGCAGCAGGATGCGAAAGCTCGACTGCATACGTCCTTTTTGTGTGCAGCGCGCGCCGAGGCTGGCCTGGGTCTCGCTCAGGTAATTGAGGTTGCAGGTCAGTTGGCCCTGAAGGAATTTGGCAGCGTCGGCGCCGCGGACGGCGAGAACGCCTTCGTGGGACAGGGGGCAGAAGAAAGCAGAGTCAGCCATGGGTCATCGCAGGTCAAAAAGTCATGGGTGCATCATAGAGGGGCGCCCGGCAAATGGATAGTTTCCGTATGGGCGACCAAAGCCGACTGTTCCGGTGCCGTCGGGCCTGTATACTTGCGCTCTATTTGAGGAGCGCTTCATGGTCGAAGATGTAGAAATCAATCGTCTCTACTGGCACAGCCGTCGTGGCATGCTGGAGTTGGACGTGTTGCTGGTGCCTTTCACCAAGGATGTGTATGCGACGCTCAATAAGGTGGATCGCGACCTCTATGTCAGGCTGCTGGAATGCGAAGATCAGGACATGTTCGGCTGGTTTATGGAGCGTGCTGAATCGGAAGACCCGGAACTGCAGCGTATGGTCCGGATGATTCTGGACCGTGTTCAGCCCAAGTAATACGTTTGAATGCCGCTGGCAGGCCTCACGGCTGATGCTGGCGGCGTATCTCCTCGCCCAGCTGTTCGCGTTGGGTGCGCTTTTGTTTCTTGATCTGTCTTGTTCAAGCCTGGGCATGTTGCTGTGCCTGGCGCATGCCGCCTGGGTTTTACCGCGTCATATCCTGCTCACACACCGTTCGTCGATTCGTGGCCTGCGCCGCGACGCCGATGGCTGGCAGTTGCTCAGTGCTGAGCGAGGTTGGCACAGCGTGCAGTTGCGTCCCGACAGCTTGGCGCTGCCGCTAATCGTGGTGCTGCGCTATCGGGTGCCTGGAGCGTGGTGGGTGCGTTCTATCTGTGTGCCGTCGGATGCGCAGGTCGCCGATGTGCATCGGCGCCTGCGGGTGCGCTTGAAGTTCAGCCGCCGTAGGTGGTTGGCACCAGAATAGTGTCCCGGGCTTCGGGCAGCATCTGCGGGTAGTCCAGGGTGTAATGCAGGCCGCGGCTTTCTTTGCGCTCCATGGCCGAGCGGATCATCAACTCTGCTACCTGGGCCAGGTTGCGCAGCTCGATCAGGTCGCGGCTGACTTTGTAGTTACTGTAGAACTCCTCAATCTCATCCAGCAGCAGACGCACCCGGTGCTGCGCGCGTTGCAGGCGTTTGTTGGTGCGCACGATTCCCACGTAGTCCCACATGAAGCGGCGCAGCTCATCCCAGTTGTGCGCGATGATTACGTCTTCGTCCGAGTCGGTGACCTGGCTGGCGTCCCAACGGGGCAGGGCGGCAGGCACCGGGATGCGTTGAAGCTGCTCGAGGATGTCCGCCGCCGCGGAGCGCGCATAGACGAAACATTCGAGCAACGAATTGCTGGCCATTCGGTTGGCGCCATGCAGGCCGGTGAAGCTGGTTTCGCCAATCGCATACAGGCCGGGTACGTCGGTGCGGCCATGCCTGTCGACCATCACGCCGCCGCAGGTGTAGTGGGCGGCCGGCACCACAGGGATCGGGCCTTTGGTGATATCGATGTTGAACGCCAGGCAGCGCTCATAAACCGTGGGGAAGTGGGTCTTGATGAAGGCTTCGGGCTTGTGGCTGATATCCAGGTAGACGCAGTCGATGCCCAGGCGCTTCATTTCATGGTCGATGGCACGGGCGACGATATCGCGCGGGGCCAGCTCGGCGCGCGGGTCGAAGCGCTGCATGAAGCGTTCGCCGTTAGGCAGTTTCAAGTGTGCGCCTTCCCCGCGCAGGGCTTCGGTAATCAGGAAACTCTTGGCCTGTGGGTGATACAGGCAGGTGGGGTGGAACTGGTTGAATTCCAGGTTGGCCACCCGGCAGCCGGAGCGCCAGGCCATGGCAATACCGTCGCCGCAGGCTCCGTCCGGGTTGCTGGTATAGAGGTAGACCTTCGCTGCGCCGCCTGAGGCCAGGATGGTGAAGCGCGCGCCGTAAGTGTCGACTTCACCACTGACACGGTTGAGCACGTAGGCGCCGAGGCAGCGTTCGCCGTCCAGGCCCAAGCGTTTCTCTGTGATCAGGTCGACGGCGACGCGTTGCTCAAGCAGCTCGATATTGGGGCGCTGGCGTGCCTGGTCGAGCAGCGTCCTGAAAATGGCTGCGCCGGTGGCGTCGGCAGCGTGGATGATTCGGCGATGGCTGTGGCCACCTTCGCGGGTCAAGTGGAATTCAAAGCCGCCGTCGTCGCTGCCAGCGTGTTCGTCACGGGTGAACGGCACGCCTTGGTCGATCAGCCATTGAATCGCCTCACGGCTGTGCTCGACAGTGAAGCGCACCGCCTCTTCATTGCACAGGCCGCCGCCGGCATTGAGGGTGTCTTCGACGTGGGATTGCACCGTGTCGGTGTCGTCCAGCACGGCGGCGACACCGCCCTGGGCCCAGAACGTCGAGCCGTTTGCCAGGTCGCCTTTGCTCAGTACCGCAATACGCAGGTGGCTGGGGAGGGTCAGCGCAAGGCTCAAGCCGGCCGCGCCGCTACCGATCACCAGGACATCGTGTTGAAACTGTTGGCTCATTTAAAGGATTCCGCAAAAAGCGATCCGGGGTGGCGCAAACAGGACGCCTGGATCGGCGAATCAAAGGGTCACACGGACTACTAGTATATAGAGGGGTGGAGCGGCACAATAGTCGGGCATTCGTGGCAATATGAGATTACGGTGCACGGCTTCTGTAAAATCGGCGGGTTAGTGAGACGGGAACTTTTTGCATAAGCCTCGACTCAATAGCAGGTTGCCCGGAAGCTGGGAAACGTTGAGTTTATTGGCCCGTCGGGAGCATTGGACGCGTCAGAAAACCGGCGACAAGATTATTCGCGCAGCCGGCGTTGCCCGTGCTGCGTTTTTCGTGTGTGCCAAATCAGTGCATGCCGGAAACTTGCTTTGAGGGGGAGAACTTTTGCGAAAAGTCCGAGTCTATGTTTGCAAGCCTGATCGTTTAGTTATGCAAGCCTCCTTCAAGTACAACGAGGAGTGTTCATGCTAACCCAGGAAGAGGATCAGCAGCTGGTCGAGCGCGTTCAACGCGGTGACAAGCGGGCCTTTGATCTGCTAGTGCTGAAATACCAGCACAAAATTCTCGGGTTGATCGTGCGGTTTGTGCACGACACCCATGAAGCGCAGGACGTTGCACAGGAGGCCTTTATCAAGGCTTACCGTGCGCTTGGTAATTTTCGCGGTGATAGTGCGTTTTACACGTGGCTATACCGAATCGCCATTAACACGGCGAAGAACTATCTGGTGTCTCGCGGACGCCGCCCGCCGGATAGCGATGTAAGTTCAGAAGATGCAGAATTTTACGATGGTGATCACGGCCTCAAAGATCTCGAGTCGCCGGAGCGTGCGTTGCTGCGCGACGAGATCGAAGGCACCGTTCATCGCACAATTCAGCAACTGCCAGAAGATTTGCGTACGGCGTTAACTTTACGTGAATTCGATGGTCTGAGTTACGAAGACATTGCGAGTGTCATGCAGTGTCCGGTGGGGACTGTAAGGTCGCGGATTTTCCGGGCCAGGGAAGCCATCGATAAAGCCTTGCAACCGCTGTTGCAAGAGAACTAAAGACAGCGGCTACAGCCAAGAGAGGAACCGCCATGAGTCGTGATGCCCTGCAGGAATCGCTGTCCGCAGTGATGGATAACGAAGCGGATGAACTGGAACTTCGTCGAGTGCTCAATGCATTTGATGATGCCGAAACCCGTGATACCTGGTCTCGTTACCAAGTCGCTCGGGCGGTAATGCACAAGGATCTTCTAATCCCTCGTCTGGATATTGCTGCGGCGGTTTCTGCTGCGCTTGCTGATGAAGCCGTTCCGGCAAAATCTGCTCGTGGTCCATGGCGTAGCCTGGGTCGCCTCGCAGTGGCTGCCTCGGTGACTGTCGCAGTGTTGGCCGGTGTTCGCCTGTATAATCAGGACGAAATCGCCGGTGCCGAACTGGCCCAGCAGACTCAGCAACCGGTCATGGCCGGTCCGCAAGTCAAAGGCCCAGCGGTACTGGCCGGCTACAAGGAAAGCTCTGACTCCACCGGTCCTATGGCCAGCGGTGTGTTGCAAGGGCAATCCGGCTGGCAAGATCAGCGTCTTCCAGGCTACCTGCGCCAACATGCACAGGAATCTGCCTTGAAAGGCACTGAGAGCGCTCTGCCATACGCTCGCGCAGCAAGCCTGGAAAACCGCTAATCCGTAAGGAGCTCTATGCGAGCCATACCGCTCCTTACGCTTTTGCTCAGTGGTTGTTTTGCACTCCCCGGCCATGCCGATGAAGCCCAAGACTGGTTGACTCGACTTGGGCGTGCAGAACAGCAGCAAAGCTTTCAAGGTACGTTTGTCTACGAACGTAGCGGCAGTTTTTCTACTCATGACATCTGGCATCGCGTCCAGAATGGTCAGGTCCGTGAGCGGCTCTTGCAGCTTGATGGTTCTGCCCAGGAAGTCGTGCGGTTGGATGGTCGAACGCAATGTGTCAGCGGCACTCTTGTCGCAGGCCTTGGCAATTCGCGCGATGCACCATCACGTGCACTTGATCCGAAAAAACTCAATCAATTCTACGAAATGGCCGTTATTGGCAAATCCCGCGTGGCCGGTCGCAATGCGGTGATCGTGTCAATCACTTCCCGTGACCAATACCGCTATGGTTTTGAGCTGCACCTGGACCGTGAAACCGCGCTGCCGCTCAAATCACTGTTACTCAATGATCAGGGGCAGTTGCTCGAGCGTTTCCAGTTCACGCGGTTGAATACGTCGCTCGTCCCTGAAGACCGCGATCTGCAGCCTAGCAGCGAATGCACATCCATTACGGTCGCCAATGATAAAGCCCCAGAGGTGCAGTCTACCGAGACCTGGTATCTGGAATGGTTGCCGCCCGGGTTTCAGCTGACCAATAGCGGTGCTCGAAAAGACACCCAGACCAAAGCGACCGTCGACAGCCTGATGTATGAAGACGGGCTGGCGCGTTTCTCGGTGTTCCTCGAGCCAATCAGCGATGTGAGCGTCACTGAAACCCGCACTCAACTGGGGCCCACCGTTGCAGTATCGCGCCGCCTGAATACGGTGGACGGCGAAATGATGGTGACGGTAGTGGGTGAGATTCCAATCGGCACCGCAGAACGTATCGCATTGTCGGTACGCGGTGAAAAAAAGCCAGTCGCCCAGCCGTGAGTCGTTAATTCTATGTTCATCCTGACGTTTCACTGTAGTTGCATGCCAGGTTGGCTGCCGAGAGACATGAAATGTCTGGATCAGCATTTTCACTTGCAAAAATCCCTCATGTTTTTTATAGGTCAGTGCTTGTCGGCTCTGGCCTTGTCTTGTTCGCGGAACAAAGATGTCGGTCGCAGTTTTCGGCGTTTCTTGAACCCTGTCGCTCAACCCTGCTCGTCGTAACGGGAGCTGTATGTCGATACCACGTTTGAAATCGTACCTATCCATAGTCGCCACGGTATTGGTGCTGGGTCAGGCCTTACCTGCGCAAGCGGTCGAGTTGCCTGACTTCACCCAATTGGTTGAGCAGGCATCGCCTGCCGTTGTGAACATCAGTACCACGCAAAAACTGCCGGATCGCAAAGTCTCCAACCAGCAGATGCCGGACCTGGAAGGCCTGCCGCCGATGCTGCGCGAGTTCTTCGAGCGCGGCATGCCGCAACAGCGCGCGCCCCGTGGCGGCGGTGGCGGCCAGCGTGAGGCTCAGTCCCTGGGCTCGGGCTTTATCATCTCGCCGGATGGCTACATCCTCACTAACAACCACGTGATTGCCGATGCCGACGAGATTCTCGTGCGCCTGGCTGATCGTAGTGAGCTGAAAGCCAAGCTGGTAGGCACCGATCCAAGATCCGATGTGGCCTTGCTGAAGATTGAAGGCAAAGACCTGCCAGTGTTGAAACTGGGTAAATCCCAGGACCTGAAAGCCGGGCAGTGGGTAGTCGCTATCGGTTCGCCGTTTGGCTTTGACCATACCGTGACTCAAGGCATTGTCAGCGCCATTGGCCGCAGCCTCCCGAACGAAAACTACGTGCCGTTCATCCAGACCGACGTGCCGATCAACCCGGGCAACTCCGGTGGCCCGCTGTTCAACCTGGCCGGCGAAGTGGTGGGGATCAACTCGCAGATCTACACCCGTTCCGGTGGCTTCATGGGGGTGTCGTTTGCCATTCCGATCGATGTAGCCATGGACGTTTCCAACCAACTGAAAAGCGGTGGCAAGGTCAGCCGTGGCTGGTTGGGCGTGGTGATTCAGGAAGTGAACAAAGACCTGGCTGAATCCTTCGGCCTCGACAAGCCGGCCGGTGCACTGGTCGCGCAGATCCAGGACGATGGCCCGGCTGCCAAGGGTGGCCTGCAAGTCGGCGACGTGATCCTTAGCATGAACGGCCAGCCAATTGTCATGTCGGCCGACCTGCCGCACCTGGTAGGCGCGCTCAAGGCAGGCAGCAAGGCCAAGCTTGAAGTGATCCGCGAGGGCAAGCGCCAGAACGTTGAGCTGACTGTTGGCGCAATCCCTGAAGAGGGGGCAGCACTGGATGCGTTGGGTAACGCTAAGCCGGGTGCCGAACGCAGCAGCAATCGCCTGGGCATTGCTGTCGCCGAACTGACCGCTGAACAAAAGAAGACATACGACCTCAAGAGCGGCGTCTTGATCAAGGAAGTCCAGGATGGCCCTGCGTCCCTGATTGGCCTGCAGCCAGGTGACGTGATCACCCACCTGAATAATCAGGCAATCGACAATACCAAGCAGTTCACTGACATCGCCAAGGCGCTGCCGAAGAACCGCTCGGTATCGATGCGAGTGCTGCGTCAGGGGCGTGCCAGCTTCATAACCTTCAAGTTGGCCGAGTAACTCGGTAAAAAGAAAAAGCCCCGCCTTCGTTTAACGAGGGCGGGGCTTTTTTTGGCCGCTGTATTTAGCTCATCATTCCTTTGACCAGGCGCTCCTGTTCGATCAGTTCACGCTGACGCGCGTCGATACGCGACGACAGCGGGAAATTGCTTCCAGCGCGACGCTTTGCAAAATCCAACTGCTGGATGGCCTGCTGGAAGTCACCTACCAATGCGAAGTATTCGGCGCGGGCCTGATGCAGGCCAATGATATTGCCGGACAAGCCTCGGGTTTCCGCAACCTGATACCAAACGTCGGGATCGTCGGGCCTGGATTTGAGCAAACCGTCCAAGGCCTTCTCTGCATCGGCAGTGCGGTTCTGTTTGAGCAACACGTCTACTCGGATCTGATTCAGCGGATAGTTGCCCGGATATTGGGCTAGCATCCGATCGGTACGTTGCTGGGCATCGGGCAGATGATTGTTGTCGATCTCCAACTGAATCAGCGCCAGGTTGTAGGTAATGTCGTTCGGTGCCTTGGCCAGCAACGCTGTCAGGTTTTCCCGCGCTCGCTTGAATTGGGAGCCTTTGATCTGGGCGATAGCCAAACCATAACGCGCTACATCGTTTTTCGGGTTCTCGTCCAACTGCGCCTGGAAGCGCTTGGCGGCGAGCCCTGGGGTGTCTTCGTACTGCAATTGCACCCGTGCGCGGATCAGTTGATAGCGCAAGCTATCTTCTTTGCCGCCAGGCTTGGACTGCTCGGCGCGGTTGCGGGTGTCGGCGATTCGCGATTCGGTGACCGGGTGTGTCAGCAGGAATTCCGGTGGCTTGGCATCGAAGCGGTACTGGCGCATCAGACGCTCGAACATGGTTGGCATGGAGCGCGGGTCGTAACCGGCTTTTTCCAGGTTGAGGATGCCTATGCGGTCCGCCTCTTGTTCGTTTTGCCGCGAGAACCGACGCTGCTCTTGGATTGCAGCAGCCTGTGTGCCGGCAATCGCAGCAATACCCGCGTCACCTGCACCAGCGGCTGCGGCAATGATGCCGCCAAGCAACGCTGCCATCATCGGAAGCTGCATGCGTTGTTGCGCTTCCACGCCACGGGCGAAGTGGCGTTGGGACAAGTGCGCCAGCTCATGCGCCAGCACCGAAGCGTATTCCCCTTCGGTCTGAGCGTTGAGGAACAGGCCTCCATTGACCCCCACAATACCGCCGGGTGCGGCAAAGGCGTTCAGTTGCGGGCTGTTGATCAGGATGAACTCCAGCCGACGGTCGTTGACTTGGCTGGTCTCCACCAGTTTGTAAACGCTGGTTTCGACGTAATCCTTGAGCTGCGGATCGTTGAGTTGCGAGACCTGGCCCCGCAGATAGGCCAGCCAGGCGCGGCCCAACTGGTATTCCTGTTGTGGCGAGACAATGGCAGAACTGGCGTCGCCAAGTGACGGCAGGTCGTCAGCGAAGCCTGGGGAGGCCAGCAGGCAAGCCAGCGTCAGCAGGGTGGGGCGCAAAAAAGTCATGCACATAGCCTTTCGACAAAGAGCTTACTGTAGCCGGACACTGAGCTTCGGACCAGATATTCTAAGCAGCCCAACGCGTGCCCGGAGTAAAACCATGACCGACGCTGTAGCTTTTGATGCCGAACTTGATGCCAGCGGCCTCAATTGCCCGTTGCCCTTGCTCAAGGCCAAGCTGGAACTCAATCGTCTGGCCAGTGGCGCCGTACTTAAGGTAATCGCCACGGACGCAGGCTCTCAGCGTGATTTTCGTACGTTTGCCAAGCTGGCCGGCCACACCCTGTTGCACGAAGAAGACGCCGCCGGTGTGTACCGTTACTGGTTGCGCAAGGCCTGAACTGTTTGCCCCCACCACCTGAGGTTGATTGATGTTCAAAGTGTTACGAGACTGGGTCCAGCGCTACTTCTCCGATGAGGAGGCCGTGGTGCTGGCGGTTCTGTTGTTTCTAGCGTTTACGGCTGTGCTCACCTTGGGTGGCATGTTGGCACCGGTGTTGGCGGGGATGGTGCTGGCCTATCTGATGCAAGGCCTGGTCACCGCTCTGGAACGGTTGCGCCTGCCGGGCGGGGTGTCGGTGGGGCTGGTGTTCGCCTTGTTCATGGGCGTGTTGGTGCTGTTTATCGTGGTAGTGCTGCCGTTGCTATGGCATCAACTGATCACTCTGTTCAATGAGTTGCCGGGCATGCTCGCCAAGTGGCAATCACTGTTGCTGCTGTTGCCGGAACGCTACCCGCACCTGGTGTCGGATGAGCAGGTGTTGCAGGCTATAGAAGTGGCCCGCGGCGAGATCGGAAAGTTCGGCCAATGGGCGCTGACCTTTTCCCTGTCCAGCTTGCCGCTGCTGGTGAATATCATGATTTACCTGGTGCTGGTGCCGATTCTGGTGTTCTTCTTCCTCAAGGACCGCGCCATGATCGGCCGTTGGGTAAGTGGCTACCTGCCGCGCGAGCGAGCGCTGATTACCCGTGTTGCCGAGGAAATGAACCGGCAGATCGCCAACTACATACGCGGCAAGGTGATCGAGATCATTATCTGCGGGGGCGTGACCTACATTGCCTTTATTGCCCTGGACCTGAACTACGCGGCCTTGCTGGCATTGCTGGTCGGGATTTCAGTGGTGGTGCCTTACGTAGGCGCGGTGGTGGTGACGGTGCCGGTTACATTGATTGCCTTGTTCCAGTGGGGCTGGAGCGACCAATTCATCTACTTGATGGCGGTGTACGGGATTATCCAAACCCTGGACGGCAACGTGCTGGTGCCGCTGCTGTTCTCGGAGGCCGTCAACCTGCATCCGGTAGCGATCATCTGCGCAGTGTTGTTGTTTGGTGGGTTGTGGGGCTTCTGGGGCGTGTTCTTTGCGATCCCCCTGGCGACGCTGTTCAAGGCGGTGCTGGATGCATGGCCGCGTCAAGAGCCGGTGGTTGCGCCGTTGTTGTAACGGTATGACACAAACTTGTAGTGAGCGGGCTCGCTCCGCGCTGGGGTGCGAAGCAGCCCTAAAACCTGCAGCCGCGTTTTATCTGAAAAAAACGCGGCGGCTATGTTGGGGGCACTTCGCAACTCAGCGCGGGACAAGCCCGCTTACTACAGACTCAAGGCTTGTTCAGCGCCTGCGCCGCGGCCAAAACCGCATCCACATGCCCTGGCACCTTCACACCACGCCATTCCTGACGCAGCACGCCATTCTTGTCGATGAGGAACGTGCTGCGATCCACGCCGAGGTATTCCTTGCCATACAGCTTCTTCAGCTTGATCACGTCAAACAGTTGGCAAACCGCTTCGTCCTTGTCGCTGATCAGCTCGAAGGGGAACTCCTGCTTGCCTTTGAAGTTTTCGTGAGACTTCACGCTGTCGCGCGACACGCCAAACACTTCAGTGTTGGCCGCCTTGAACGCTGCGTACTGGTCACGAAAACCCTGGCCTTCAGTGGTGCAGCCCGGCGTACTGTCCTTCGGGTAGAAGTAGAGCACCACTTGCTTGCCCTTGAGGGCTGCGAGGCTGAAGGTCTGGTCGCTGGTGGCCTGGGCTTCGAAATCGGCTATGGGTTGGTCGATGACTACGGCCATGAAAACTTCCTTACATTGGGTTCTGTGGGCGCCACGGTTCGATCAGTGCGTCGAGGTTCAGGGCATCGGCGAAATCCAGGAACTGATCGCGCAGCCAACTGATCTGCACGCCCGCCGGCAGGGTCACGGTAAACGTGGCGTTCAACATGGTGCCGCCTGTTTGCGGGGCCTGGTAGGTGTCGCAGGTCAGGTTCTCCAGCTCGACATTGTGGTCGATGAAGAACTGGCACAGCTCGTTGACGATGTCCGAGCGATAGGCCGAACTGACATACGCCACATAAGGCAGAGCCTGCGGACGATTTTCCAGGGCGGCGCTGCGTACCACATTGACGGTGAAGTCATGCTTCTTTGCCAGGCCCGGCAGGCCGGTTTCGAGGCGAGCCAGGGCATCCCAAGTGCCGGAGATCTGCAGGACCAGCGCACTGCACTCGCCATGACGAGTCAGGCGGGAGGTTACGACGGCGCAGCGGTTTTCATGGCTGGCGCGGCACAGGACGTTAGTCAGCTCCATGGGGTTGGCGCCGAGGGCACTGATAACAAGGAATTGTTCGCGAACTGTGGGGGTGGACATGCAGCCTTCCTAAAACGATGAGCGGTCGATACTGTAAGGGCGGTATCGATCAAAGGATGAAGGGTAGCGAAAAGCGTCGTCAAGGGATAGGAGGTGGCGTTTTCATTGCGTGATCGGTCCTATTTCATCGTGCTTCAGGGTGTGCTTTGGCCCGATGATGGCATTGTCCGTCG
Organism: Pseudomonas sp. RA_15y_Pfl1_P11; assembly: GCF_963970975.1. Classification (NCBI taxonomy): domain Bacteria; kingdom Pseudomonadati; phylum Pseudomonadota; class Gammaproteobacteria; order Pseudomonadales; family Pseudomonadaceae; genus Pseudomonas; species Pseudomonas sp. RA_15y_Pfl1_P11. The sequence goes on along the minus strand of NZ_CAXAOY010000027.1, from coordinate 7,238 downwards.
TTTAGTTACGTCAGAACGCATCCTCAGGCGGTACTTTGCTTGTGCAAGCATCTTGGCGCCAGTACCATTACGGCTCTCTTTTTCCGGCAGGAGCGGTTGCATGATTGCGGGCAGTATGGTGGCACTGGTCACACCCATGGATGCACAAGGTCGTCTCGACTGGGACAGCCTGGGCAAACTGGTGGACTTCCACCTGCAAGAAGGCACCAACGCCATCGTGGCGGTCGGCACCACCGGTGAATCGGCCACTCTCGATGTGGAAGAACACATCCAAGTGATCGAGTTCGTGGTCAAGCGTGTTGCGGGCCGTATTGCCGTGATCGCCGGCACGGGCGCCAACTCCACACGCGAAGCAATCGAGCTGACCAAGAACGCCAAGAAGGCCGGCGCCGATGCGTGCCTGCTGGTGACCCCGTACTACAACAAACCGACCCAGGAAGGCCTGTACCAGCACTTCCGCGCCATTGCCGAAACGGTCGATATCCCGCAGATCCTCTATAACGTACCGGGTCGTACCGCGTGCGATATGAAGGCTGATACCGTGATCCGTCTGTCCACCGTGCCGAACATCATCGGTATCAAGGAAGCCACGGGCGACCTGCAGCGCGCCAAGGACATCCTGGCCGGCGTGAGTGGCGATTTCCTGGTGTATTCCGGTGACGACGCCACTGCGGTCGAGCTGATCCTGCTCGGCGGCAAAGGCAACATCTCTGTGACCGCCAACGTGGCCCCGCGTGCCATGAGCGAGATGTGCGCTGCCGCCATCGCCGGCGACGCCCTGACCGCCCGCGCGATCCACGAGAAGCTGATGCCGCTCAACAAGACACTGTTTATCGAATCCAACCCTATTCCCGTGAAATGGGCGCTGACTGAAATGGGCATGATGCCGGACGGTATCCGTCTGCCGCTCACTCGTCTTAGTGAAGCCTGTCACGAACCGCTGCGACAGGCCCTGCGCCAGTCCGGCGTCCTGGTTTAATTGAGGAAGCATTACGCATGAAGCGATTGGCCGGACTTTCCGCACTTGCCTTGATTATCTCCAGCACCAGTGGCTGCGGTTGGATCTGGGGCCCGGATGGCTACTTCCGTGACCGCGGTAGCGATTACCTGGAAGCCCAACCCACCAAGCCGATGGAGTTGCCGCCTGGCGTCAATGTCGCCAAGCGCCTTGACCCCTTGCTGCCGATCCCGCGCAACGTTGCCGACGACACCACCAAGGGTGAGTACGTAGTGCCGCGTCCACAGCCGATCTCGGCCGTGGCGGATGCCAGTGACTACAGCCTGCAGAAAAGCGGTGACTCCCGCTGGATCGTGGCTCAGCGCCCGCCCGCCGAAGTCTGGCCGGTGGCGGTGCAGTTCTTCCAGGACAACGGTTTTCGCATTGATCAGCAACGCCCGCAGACCGGTGAATTCACCACTGCATGGCAGCAGGGCAGCGAGCTGTCCGCGACCATGGCCAAGCGCCTGCAGGCCGGTGGTGTAGCCGCCGACAGCGAAGCCCGAGTGCGTGTGCGCATCGAGCCAGGTGTGCAACGCAATACCAGTGAAGTCTACGTGGTCAGCGCCGAGCGTCCTGCCGGCAGCACCGCCAACGTTGATTTCACCAATCGTTCGGTTAACCCCGGTGTCGACTCGGCACTGGTCGACGAGATGTTGGCCAGCATGAGCCGTATCTCCGAGAAGGGCGGTTCCGTTTCGCTGCTCGCCGCACGTGATTACGACACCCCGAGCCGCGTCAGCCTCACTGAAGACGGCAGCGGCAACGTTGTGCTGAACCTGGGTGAAGACCTCAATCGTGCCTGGGCCAGTGTTGGCCGCGCGTTGGAACAGGGCCCTTGGCGTGTTGAAGACATCAACCGCAGCCTGGGCCTGTACTACATCAACGTGGCTGAAAAGGCCGAGCGCAAAGATGACGAACCAGGTTTCTTCAGCAAATTGTTCGGCAGCAAGCCGACCAAGGAAGAAGTCGAAACCCGCGCCGAGCGTTATCAGGTTCGTTTGAGCAAAGTGGGCGAAAGCGTGCAAGTCACCGTCGAGAAAAACATCAATACCGTTGCGCCCGCTGAAACAGCGCGCAAAGTATTGGGCGTGATTCAGGACAACCTGGGCTGATCCGATGCGTTTTGCCGTTCTCGGCAGCGGTAGCCAAGGGAACGGCACGCTGGTCGCCCATGACGACACGTATGTGCTGGTGGATTGTGGTTTCTCCTTAAAAGAAACCGAGCGGCGCCTGCTGCGCCTGGGGGTTCACCCCACGCAGTTGAGTGCGATTCTGGTGACCCACGAACATGCCGACCACGTGCATGGCGTGGGTTTGCTGTCTCGGCGCTACAATCTTCCGGTGTACCTCAGTCGCGGCACCTTGCGCGGGATGCGCAAACCCATTGAACCCGCGGGTTTCCTGGCCGGTGGCGAGCAACTGCAAATCGGTGCCCTGAGCATCGATGTGATTGCCGTGGCGCACGACGCTCAGGAACCGACGCAGTATGTTTTCAGTGACGGAGAGCGACGCTTCGGCGTGCTCACTGACCTGGGTTCCTACTGCGCCAAGGTGCTGGACGGTTACCGGAACCTCGATGCGTTGATGATCGAGTCCAACCACTGCCGAGACCTGCTGGCTCGCGGTCATTACCCCTACTTTCTCAAGCAGCGGGTGGGCGGTGAACTGGGACATTTGAACAACCACCAGGCCGCGTACCTGGTGTATGAGTTGGGCTGGCAAGACCTGCAACACTTGGTCCTGGCCCACTTGAGCAGCAAGAACAACCTGCCGACGCTTGCCCGGCAATGTTTTGTCGACACCCTTGGGTGCGACCCGGACTGGCTGCAACTGGCCGATCAAGATTCAGGGCTCGACTGGCGCCACATCGCCTAGCCCACCTCACTCAAAGCGGAGCCCATCATGGAAAAACGTGAAGAACTCTACCGCGGCAAAGCCAAGTCGGTGTACAAGACCGACGACGCCAACCGCCTGATCCTGCTGTTTCGCAACGACACCTCGGCGTTCGACGGCAAGCGCATCGAACAACTTGATCGCAAAGGCATGGTGAACAACAAATTCAACGCCTTCATCATGCAAAAACTCGAAGAGGCCGGCATTCCGACCCAATTCGACAAACTGCTGGGCGACAACGAGTGCCTGGTCAAGAAGCTCGACATGATCCCGGTGGAATGCGTCGTGCGTAACTACGCCGCCGGCAGCCTGGTCAAGCGCCTGGGCGTGGAAGAGGGCCTCAAGCTCAATCCATACACCTTCGAACTGTTCCTGAAGGACGACGCCAAGGGCGACCCGTTCATCAACGAATCCCACGTCGTGGCGTTCGGCTGGGGCACCGCTGAGCAACTGGCGCGCATGAAGGAATTGTCCCTCAAGGTCAACGATGTGCTGAGCAAGCTGTTCGACGCCGCCGGTCTGCTGCTGGTCGACTTCAAGCTCGAATTCGGTGTGTTCCACGATGGCTCCATCGTCCTGGGCGACGAATTCAGCCCGGACGGCTGCCGCCTGTGGGACAAGGACACCAAGAAGAAGATGGACAAAGACCGCTTCCGCCAGGGCCTCGGTGATGTGATCGAAGCCTACGAAGAAGTCGCCAATCGTCTCGGCGTACCGCTTTAATCGACGCAAGCATCTGATAGCACGGAAAAAAATCGCTTCGGCGCTTTGCTTTCCTGATCCACGCTGTTATGATGCGCGCCGTTGGAGAGATGCCAGAGTGGCCGAATGGGACGGATTCGAAATCCGTTGTACCTTCACCGGTACCTAGGGTTCGAATCCCTATCTCTCCGCCATTACAGAAAAACCTTTGTAAATCAATGATTTACGAAGGTCAAAAAGCAGTGATTTGTAGCAGCAGTTTGTAGCAACTTTTTGCCAAACTGTAGCGACCAGATCGCTGTTTTTTTTCGTCTGTATTTTTTAATTCAGCGATTAAGTCCGACCTTCACTTCTCATTGGTCAGCACCCTGTGTGACCCTCTATGGTGCGAAACGGTAGGGTTCGCATCGCTTTGAGTAGCACGCGAGCGAATGTGCGTTAGAAGCCCTTACGTTGCGATGCAGACCGCTTGATCGGTCTATGCGGTTGGGCGGCTGTGGATTCACCAAAGTAAGGCTTGCCATCTGTGATGGGCAAAGCGAGGATGCTGAAAGGCATATCGCCATCATGGAAGGGACATACAAAATGCCGTATCAATACCGGATAATCTGCTTGGCAAATTCTCGTAAGCTCAGTGGCTGCTGTGTTGCTGGTAAGGTGACAACGGGAGACTACACAGGGGCTTGGCTGCGTCCTATTGGCACCACGGCTACGCATGAGATCACCGAGCGAGATCGTGAGTATCAGGACGGGACCACGGCCCAAAAGCTGGATGTCATTGACATCACGTTCACGAATACCGCACCCGCTGGGTTCCAGCGTGAGAACCACATAATTGATGACAACATCTATTGGGAGAAAGCGGGCCAAATGGTTGTCAATGACCTTGCAGGGATTGCGGATGCACCGGCTACCCTATGGGAGAATGGCAATCACAGCTATTCAGGTGTGAACGATAGGGTCTCTGTGGAGCACCTGACTGAACCGCGTCAAAGTCTTTACCTCATTCAACCGCAGAATGTCACTTTCAAGGTCAGTGCGGAGGGTGCCCAATTCGGAAATCCGAAACGTGTTGTACGTGCCAAGTTCACCTATAACCGGATTCCGTATGCTCTGACCGTGACAGATCCAGAGACAGAACAACACTACAAAGCCCAGCAAAATGGCGAGTACGCGGCTAACGTAAGCTATTTCACCATTAGCCTAGGTGAACCTTACAACGGAGAGGCCTATAAATTGGTCGCCGCAGTATTTTAAGGGGTAAAAATGAAGATTTTCACGATAGGTTTTACGGAGAAAAAAGCAGAACGCTTTTTCTCCTTGATAAAATTATCAGGCACAAAGCGAATTGTTGACGTTCGGTTGAACAATATTTCTCAGCTCTCAGGTTTTGCAAAAAGAGATGATTTGAAATACTTCCTGAAGGAATTATGTGACGTTGATTACGTCCATGTGCCGGAATTGGCTCCTACAAAAGAAATTTTGTCGCCATACCAAAAGAAAGAGATTTCTTGGCAGCAGTACGAGGATAAATTCCTAAACCTTATGGCGAAGCGAAATATTGAAAAACACGTAAAGCCTGAAATTATTGATGAAGGTTGCTTGTTGTGCAGTGAGCATCAGCCGCATCAGTGCCATAGACGGCTGGTTGCAAATTATCTCAAGCAAGCGTGGGATCAATCTGACGCGGTTGTAAAAGATTTAATATGAATAAAGATGCAAAAGTTTTAATTGCTTATCCTATCGACTTCCTTTCATATTCAAAATTTGAGAGGAAAGTCGATAAAATTATCAGCTCTCTTGAAAAGGTAGAGCTAATTTTTTTGCGTGATGAAAACGAATTTATCGAAAAATATTCAAAGTCGAAGGGTTTGCACGCAACGCACTTTGACTCGGATAAAGAAGCGTTGAAAGAAGTCACGCACGCCATTCTTTTTCAAGATGAAGAGCGTAATTGTTTTTTTATACTCGATAATGAATTGCGGGAAAAAGAAATACCCACAAGAATTATCAATTTGAAAATCACCAAGGTGTCTAATAAAGACATGGGTGATAGTTACGATGTTTACATTGGTAGAGGAACCCTCTGGGGAAACCCCTACCAGATGGGCAAGGAAGGCACCCGCGATGAGGTAATAGCCAAATTCGCTTATGATTTTGATAAGCGTTTTTTGAAACTGCCCGAAAAATTTGATGAAAATATCGAAAAACTTAGGGGTAAGACGCTCGGTTGTCACTGCAAGCCTGCGGCTTGTCACGGTGACGTAATCGCGAACTATCTAAACTCCCAAGATGATGGAAAGTGACCATGTTTCAGCTAGTAGCATTCCGTAATGTCGATGGCTACTTAGGTTTTTTTCAAAGGGACGGTAACCATGTCAGTTACTATGTGAATACCTCGAAAGCTTTTTATTCCATATCTGGTGCTAATAGTTGGCAAACGTGGGTCCAATATATTGACGCTGGGCACGGAGGAGATGCCGATAGGGAAATAATAGGCAAAGAAGCCATACAGTATTTCTTACATAGTTACCAAGAGACGATCAGTATCGATATCGTTGAAATGGAGGATGTTCAACGTCCGGGAAGCTTTTATCCGAGAATTTCAAGAGATAATATTTTCTTTAACTATGTGAGTGAACAATTTTTACAAGATGTTAGAGCCTACCAAAATATTCAATTTAGCCTTGATAGCTTATTTAACTACATTGAGCCGTCCGCAAACAATTTGAGTGCTTACGGTCATAAAATTAGAGAGCTTTTGATATTGGCATGCACAGAAGTTGAATGCTTGCTTGTAAAGACCTTGGTTGATAATGGTTATGAGCAAAAAGATAGATATTCCACAAATGATTATATAAAATGCAAAGATATATTAGGGCTGGATAAATTCGAAGTAAGCTTGGTGCAATATCCAAGCGTGAAGGTATTCAAAACTTTTCATGATTGGAAGGCCGAATCTCCAACCAAATCACTACCTTGGTATAATGCCTATAATGCAGTAAAGCACAATAGAAGCGATAACATCACAGATGCAAATCTAGAACACCTTCTAGATGCTATTTCTGCCATCCATGTCCTTCTTGAAAGTCAATACGGCAAAGAAATTTTTGAGCGTTGGAATAGTCAAACAGAAGACCGGAGTGTATATAAAACAGTAGCTAGACCTAAATGGAGTTGTGCGGAAATCACTGCTCCGATATTGATTGCAGGCTACTCCATAGACGCAAAGTGGACGGATGAGCGTAAATATTTCGAAGATTATAAAATTTAAGAAATATTAGATAATGCAAATATCAGGTTTTTCTCACTCCGTGGGTATTGGCCCGGTTGCGAACGCCCGGCCAATGATGCGTTAAAAGCTCCGTAAGCGATCCACCATGTACACATTCAAAACTGCCCGTTGAAGCCTGATGCTGTGCTCCCGATTCCCATCAGGAGCCCGCAGTTATGATGCGCCCCGACGCCAAAGTTGAAAAAGTCTACCTCTACCCCAGGCCTGTCGACTTCCGAAAATCCATCGACGGCCTCGCCGCCCTGGTTGAATTGGATATCAAAGTGGCAGTGTTCGATCCCGTGCTTTTTGTTTTTCTGAATCGCCCCCGTAATCGGGTGAAAATACTTTATTGGGAGCGCAACGGCT
>NZ_CAXAOY010000026.1:0-70135 GCF_963970975.1 Pseudomonas sp. RA_15y_Pfl1_P11 | reverse complement strand
CCGGTTGATTGGCTGTGCAAGGTGTTTGAAGTGACCCGCTCATGCTACTACGCTCGGCGTCTGAGACGCCGCACACCGGATGTAGAACGCCTTCGATTGCGCAGTCGGGTGAACGAGTTGTTCACCCGAGGCCGCAGTGCTCCCGGTAGCCGTAGCATCATGGCCATGATGCAGGACGACGGCGAGCAGATCGGGCGATTCAAAGTGCGCAGCCTGATGCGCGAGCTGGAGTTGGTCAGCAAACAACCGGGATCGCATGCTTACAAAAAGGCGACGGTCGAGCGGCCCGACATTCCTAATATCTTGAACCGGGAGTTTGATGTGCCCGCTCCTGACCACGTCTGGTGTGGCGATATCACTTACATCTGGGCTCAAGGGAAATGGCAGTATCTGGCAGTTGTGCTAGATCTTTTTGCCCGCCGTGTTGTGGGCTGGGCGTTGTCGGGAAAGCCGGATGCCGACTTGGTCATCAAGGCCTTGGACATGGCTTACGAGCAGCGAGGGAAGCCTCAAGGTCTGCTGTTCCACTCCGACCAGGGCTCGCAATATGGAAGCCGGAGTTTTCGCCAGCGCCTTTGGCGATATCGCATGCGTCAGAGCATGAGCCGGCGAGGAAATTGTTGGGATAACGCGCCGATGGAGCGGGTGTTCAGGAGCCTGAAAACCGAGTGGATACCGACCATGGGCTACACGACGGTTCAACAAGCTCAGCGGGATATCAGTCATTTTTTGATGCACCGGTACAACTGGATTCGACCGCACCAATTTAATGGTGGGCTGCCACCGGCTCAGGCCGAGAAAAAACTTAACGTCGTGTCCGGGATCAGTTGACCACTACACAGAGAGTCGCCTTCCCTCCCCGATATGTTCGACGAAAAAAAGAAAAAAGGTGGTCGATTCCTACATGAATCGAATGAATACGCTGCTCAGCGTAATAATGGATCTGAAGGGCGAAAGCGAAGCACTAAACGATGGCGGCGCGCTCAAACAGTCCCGGCAGTGTTTGCAGAAGCAGCCGCCCCAAAATGATCTGGACGGCGCTCCCACGTCAGTTAATTCAGAAGCGTTGATAAGATATTGAACATCTGCCCCCGAGAGTGACTATCCGCTGGGCGCTAAATCTGTGCACGGCATGCAGAAAGGTTTCGGATTTGACTACCGGGATTTTCAGATCGGCACCGAGACTCGGCGAGGCAGCAGAACTTCGCGACTGACTCGTAAACCCTGGTTGCCCATCCTTAAAAAACACGACAAAGCCAAAAAAATAACGTTGGACACCTAATATTCACGGGGGGATTCTAGGAACGAATAAATCATGTTCAGGAACAGCCCGAACAACCGGAACGCCCTATGGCATGCCCATTGCTTTAGTAGGTAGAAAGCCCAGATGAGGGCACAAAAAGAAACGGACATGCCACGGGTTATCCGGTTAATGCAGCGACTATCCTTATCCTGCAAAACCTCGGTAACACTATTGTGCGCAATGCCTTGAAATCGTGCATGTAAGTGAGGCGACCATGAGCCTGAATCTCATTCTGGAGGGTTGCGGCAGTCTCTTTGACAGAGCTTCGCTGTTCACCCCTAAAAATCAGTTGTTTCTTCTCAATGACCTGGATGCCATTCGCGACGGCGTCAGCAGCGTCTTCAAAAAACACGAACTGCGCTGTATCCAGGAAACCGACCGCATCAGCGCGCGTATGCATCATGTCAGTCGTGGGCGCATGTCCCTGAACCGCCTGGAATATGGCGCCCGGGTAAACATCGATCCCGGTCGCCTTGAAGATTTCTTTTTGATTCAGGTCCCCATCAGCGGAAAGGCGCGCATCATTTGTGGCGGGCACGACTTCATCTCTTTCCCCAACAAGGCCTCCTTGATTTCTCCGAACCTGCCGTTATCGATGTGCTGGGATGCCAATGCGCCCCAACTGGCACTTCGAATCGAACGTAGCGAGGTTGAGCACCATTGCGCTCAACACCTTGGACATGTGATGGACAGATCACTGGAGTTTCATCCAGAACTCGATCTGACCACCCCAGGCGGAAGCTATTTCCTCCAGTTGATCGCGTTGCTGGCAGACGCGATCACATTGGACGAACATCCACTCCACCACGCCTTGGTGCTCAAGCAGTTCGAGTCGGTTCTGATCAATGCATTGATCTATGGCCAACCCAATAATCTGCAAGAACAACTGGAGTGCGCGAGTAAACCAAAAGCGCTCTTACCCTATTTCGTCAAAAGGACCGAGGAGTATATGCGGGCACATGCGAATGAACCCCTGAGCATAGAGCAATTGGCCGAGCATGCGGGGGTTAGCGTTCGCACATTATTTGCCGGCTTCCGGGATTTTTGCGACACCACTCCCATGGCATACCTGCGCAATCTGCGTCTTGAGCAGGTACATCTTGAGTTGAGCAGTCAGCGTCATGACGCGTCAGTGACCGACATAGCATTCAAATGGGGCTTTGCCCATTTAGGGCGGTTTGCCCAAGAATATAAAAGACGTTTTGGCGAGGCTCCTTCAACCACACTCAGATTCCGAAGCTGAGCTCAGAGATCACAGTGCACGGTCCGTGGCCACCATCAAAGTTGTCGAGTATTGCATGAGCTGGCGGGTCTTGGATCGTCTCTCTGGAAAGTCGGCCTGAGCGTCTCTAGGCATCCTCTGGCAGGCTGTTCATCTGATCATTCTGCCTTTCCACACACCATGGAGCGCCATTCACTTCCAATGGTTTGCTAAATTGGGGCACATCTGAGGGCATGCATTGGGTGGTTTGAAAAGGATGCCCCCAGTCCAAGCAGCTCCAACACTTCCCTTCTCGAAAAGCATGCTTCGATGCCATTAAAAAGCAGAGCTACCTTTAGGGCAATTCGGCATGCCCATGCGCGCCGAAAGTTCTTCGATTTGCACGCGACCAACAAGAGCCGGAACTACGGCCGCGAATACGGCAGGAAAAATCAGTGCCAATCATCGATGCCCTTCATACCTGGATGATCGCCCAGCGACAGCCTGTGCCTGAGGGATCGGCCATCGCTAAGGCCTTAGATTACAGCCTCAAACGCTGGATAGCGCTGACGCGCGATACCGATGATGGGGCTGTACCCATTGACAATAAGTGGTGCGATAACCAAATCCGTCCGTGGGCACTTGGGCGTTCGAACTGGCGTTCGCGGGATCGTTACGCAGCGGTAAACGCGCGGCGGCGATCATGAGTCTGATCCAATCGGCACGACTCAATGGACATGATCCATATGCTTACCTGAAGGATGTACTCACGCAGCTGCCGACGCAGAGGGCAAGTGAGATTATGGCGTTGCTGCCGCATCAGTGGACTCGGTTGCAGTACGGAGTGGCAGATAGGTAGCAGTCAGTTGCCTCTCGATCTACCCGTTGATTTTTTTCCGAACCATCTTCATGAGGTTTTCACCGACGCCCACGATGCTTTTGTTCTGCGAAACAACCTGAGCCCCCTCCATCAGGTAAGTGAGTTCCATCGCCGCTTCGTTCGGCTCGGGCAAATCAGCTTCGGCACAGAGAACCACCAACCGGAGGAACTGACGCTTTTTATGTTCTTCGATGAGTCGGCGGGCGGGATTTCCTGGCTCAGGTATCTCCGCCAGTGAATTGGTGAAAGGACAGCCCCTATAAGACGCAGCCGAAAGGTCATGCGCGATGAACTGGGCAAACCCGAGAATCTGCCCCTTGGGATCACCGGCGTGCTGTGCCGAAAGCCCTTCGAAGACCTCGGAATATTTATCGACGAGCAACCGTAACCACTCAAGAACCAGCGAGTCTTTCGAATCGAAATGCCGGTAGACGGTCATCTTGGTCGATTTGGCCTTTGCCGCGATGGCATCCACCGTAACCCGACTGATGCCTTCAGTGAAAAACAGCTCCTCGGCTGCATCGAGAATCCTTTCTTTGGGGGCTAACTGTGGAATTCGTTCGGGCCGCATGGTGTTCTCCGCTTGACAGCGATACTTTTAGGTATCTTACTATACCGATCAGTATCGCTCGATACTGCAAAGTCTAAATCATACCGCTTTTGCCAGGTAAATGGCTCGGAGAATGCGATGAGAACCGCTGAATACGCTGAATACGATGCACTGGGTCTTGCTGAGCTGATCGCCAGCGGTCAAGTCACTCAAGCCGAAGTCAGTGCCGCGGCACTTTCCGCCATTGAGCAGCTCAATCCAAAGATCAATGCGTTGGTTGAGGTTTGGGGGAATGAACCCCAGGCAGTTACTGGGCCGTTCAAGGGCGTACCCTTTCTGGTCAAGGACTTGGGTCTTACTGCCAAGGGGCACCTAAATGAGCTGGGCAGTCGCTTGGCAGCCGGGTGCATCGCCGACGAGGACTCTAACCTGATGACCCGCTTGCGGCAGGCAGGTCTGGTTACCATCGGCAGAACCACCACTCCAGAATTGGCCGCCAGCACCACCACTGAAGCCGTATTTTCGGGGCCGACTCGCAACCCATGGGATCTGAGCCGCAGCGCTGGTGGGTCAAGTGGCGGCTCGGCCGCTGCCGTAGCCGCCGGACTGGTACCTGCTGCGCATGCTACCGATGGCGGTGGTTCTATCCGCGTACCTTCAGCCTCTGCCGGACTATTCGGGCTTAAGTCCAGCCGGGGCAGAGTTTCAATGGGGCCGGCCGTGGACGAGGTATGGGCTGGGCTTGCCGTACATGGCGTCGTCAGCCGAACAGTGCGCGATAGTGCCGCTTTACTGGATGCAATTGAGGGGGTAACCGAGCCCCTGCAGACCGGGCTGAAGGTGCTCGACGCACTGATTCCCATAGGGCGTGGCCAGCGCGAATTGATCCTCGGCGACCGCCAGACCGGCAAGACCGCCATTGCTCTGGATACCATCTTCAATCAGCGCGACAAAAATGTGCTCTGCGTTTACTGCGCCATCGGCCAGCGCGCCTCAGCGGTGGCTAAGGCCGTGGCGACTCTGCGCGCCAAAGGCGCATTGGCGTACACCGTGGTCGTGGTGGCCGAAGGCAACGAAGCGCCGGGGGTTGTCTTACATTGCACCGTACGCAGCCACCAGTATCGCCGAACACTTTATGGAGGCCGGCCATGACGTACTGATCGTGTACGACGACCTTACCCATCACGCGCGGGCTTACCGCGAGCTGTCACTGCTGTTGCGCCGCCCGCCCGGGCGTGAGGCATTTCCGGGGGATATCTTCTATATCCACTCGCGCATGCTCGAACGTGCCACCCGCCTCAACGAGGCGCGCGGTGGCGGTTCGATGACCGCGCTGCCGATCATCGAGACCGAGGCGCAGAACATCTCGGCCTATATCCCGACCAACTTGATTTCCATCACCGACGGGCAGATCGTCTTATCGCCGTCGCTGTTTGAGCTGGGCGTGCTGCCAGCCATCGACGTGGGCCAATCGGTCTCGCGAGTGGGTGGCAAGGCACAGCGCGCGGCCTATCGCGCAGTGGCCGGCGACCTCAAGCTGGCTTACGCGCAGTTCGAGGAGCTGGAAACCTTTGCCCGCTTCGGCGCTCGGCTGGATCAAGACACACGGCAATCCATCGAGCACGGCAAACGCATACGTGCCTGCTTGGTACAAGCCGAATTCTCACCGGTATCGGTGCCCGCACAGATCGCCATTCTTCTGGCATTAAATAGCGCGATGTTTAACGCGGTACCGGTCGAACGCATGCCAGCGGCCCAACAAGCGGTTGAGGTAGCCGCCAATGCCTTGCCCGATGAGCTGCGCACGCGCCTGAGCGGTATCGAAAAATTGACCGACGCCGACCGTGAGCAGGTGAGCGCCGCGGCCCGTCAGGCGCTTTCCGCCTTTTCCAGCACCGACGACGCCGCCCCCGGCGCCAAGACTGCAATCGAGGAAACCCCATGAATATCCAGATCAATACCGGCAATCACATCGACGGCAGCGCAGCACTGTCCGCGCACATCAGCGCCACGCTTGAGCAGGCGCTGCAGCGCTTTAGCGAACAAATCACCCGCGTGGAAGCGCATCTCAGCGACGAGAATGGAGACAAGAACGGCCAGCATGATCAGCTGTGCATGCTTGAGGCCCGCCTCAACGGGCGCCAGCCGGTGGCCGTGACCGAGTTCGCCGCCACTCAGGAGCAAGCGGTACATGGCGCCGCGCAGAAGATGGTGCACCTGCTGGATAGCACGCTCGGCCGGCTGAACGAGCATCGCGATAAGACCTCAGCCGTGCCAGAGCCGGTAAGTAAAGACACGCCAAACCCATGACCACCACGCTCACCGCACTGCGCCGGCAGATAGGCAGCGCCGGGGATCTGAAGTCCGTGGTGCGTACCATGAAGGCCTCAGCGGCGTCAGCTATTGGTCAGTATGAGCAGTCGGTGGCGGCACTGGCCGACTACGCCCGTACGGTCGAGCTCGGGCTCAGTGTGTGCCTGCGTGCAGTCGATCCGCACGGCATACAGCGCCAGGTAGCCGACACAACGGCCGCTGACGCGGTGGTGCACGCCATCGTATTTGGTTCCGACCAGGGGCTGGTGGGCCGGTTTAACGAGGTGGTGGTTGAGCATGCGCTGGCGAGGTTGCCCTCCGCCGCCGATGCCAAGACGACAGTAAAAGTCTGGGCAGTCGGCGAGCGCCTACAGGCGCGCCTGGTTGATGCGGGTGTGACGCTAGAAGGTTCATTTGCGGTGCCGGGGTCAGTGGAGCTGATCACCCAACTGGTGGGGCAAATCCTGCTGACGGTTCAGTTGCCTGACGGCTCCGCGATGAGTGCAATGCCACGCGCCACGCTGCTGCTGTTCTATAACCGCCCCGGCGAATCCGGCTACAGCCCTGTAAGTCAGAGGCTACTGCCGTTAGACGCCGCGTGGCAGCGCGAGTTGGCGACTCAAGCCTGGCCCACGGCGCAACTGCCAGAAGTGTTGGGCAACCCTGCGCCGGCGCTGCAAGCCTTTATCCGCGAGCACCTGTTTGTTTCGTTGTTTCGCGCCAGTGCTGAGTCGTTGGCCAGTGAAAACGCCAGCCGGCTCGCCGCCATGCAGCGCGCCGACCGCAACATCGGCGAGTTGCTGCAAGAACTGCAAACCAGCTTCCATCAATTACGCCAGGCCAGCATCGACGAGGAACTCTTCGATGTGATCGCCGGCTTCGATGCGCTGCAGCCAAGCACCTGAAGTCGGCCACTCAAACACAGCTATATAGAACCACTGCGTGCGCTGTCGAACAGACGAAGCAAGGGATGGCGCCGGTGATGAGCACAGTAGCAGGCGTTGTCATGCGGTGAACTCCTTCATAAAGAGTGCTGGCACGGACTTGGCTGCTTCAGATAAATGGCTGATGTCGTCAGTCGCTTATTACCTCGACTGTTTCACCCTCCCCCTCAACCTTCCTTGCGGTTCCCGTAAAAGACCTTTGTCATCACGCCCATTGATAGCTCCCTAACGAAAGCCCCAGGCTAGAGGGCTAAACTCGCGCTTATATCATTCCGAATGATAGTTACCTTTGCTTCATTCGATTCGTGACATAGCACATCGCCGCGCATGATCCGCCCATCTCAAATACATTGGCGGATGCACTTCATGGAACAGTCACTCAAACATTTGCGCTTCCCCTTGGCGATTTTGGCCGTAGTGGTGATGAGCGCGTGCGGCAAGACCCCGGAACAAGCGGCCGCCATGCCTGCTGCCAAAGTCAGCGTGGCGAAGGTGCTGGAACAACCGGTCAACGAGTGGGATGAATTCACCGGTCGCCTGGAAGCCCCGGAAACCGTGCAGATTCGTCCACGGGTCTCTGGCCAGATTGACCAAGTCGCTTTCACCGAAGGCGCCTTGGTCAAGAAAGGCGACTTGCTGTTCCAGATCGACCCGCGTCCGTTCCAGGCTGAAGTGCGCCGCCTTGAAGCCCAGTTGCAACAAACCCGCGCCGCCGCCTCCCGCAGCGATAACGAAGCGCAACGTGGCGAGCGCCTGCGCCAGAGCAATGCGATTTCCGCCGAACTGGCCGACTCGCGCACCACCGCTGCCCAGGAAGCCCGCGCGGCCGTTGCCGGGATCCAGGCGCAGTTGGACCTGGCCAAGCTGAACCTGAGCTTTACCCGTGTGACCTCGCCGATCAGCGGCCGCGTCAGCCGTGCCGAAATCACTGCCGGCAACCTGGTGACCGCCGACACCACCGCGCTGACCAGTGTGGTCTCCACCGACAAGGTCTACGCCTACTTCGACGCCGATGAGCGTGTGTTCCTCAAGTACACCGAACTGGCTCGCCAAGGCCGCCGTGGTGCAACCACGCCGGTGTACCTGGGCCTGTCCAACGAAACCGGCAACCCGCACTTGGGCAAGATGAACTTCATCGACAACCAGGTCAATCCGGCCACCGGTACCATCCGTGGTCGCGCTGTGTTCGATAACAGCAAGGGCGAATACACCCCTGGCCTGTATGCACGCCTGAAATTGGTCGGCAGCGGCACCTACTCTGCCGTGTTGATCACCGACGAAGCCGTCGGCACCGACCTGGGCAAGAAATTCGTGCTGGTGATGGAAGGCGACAAGCCGGCCTATCGTTCGGTGGAGCTGGGGCCGAAGATCGAAGGTTTGCGCATCGTGCGCAGCGGCCTGAACAAGGACGACACCATTATCGTCAAGGGCCTGCAGCGCGTGCGCCCAGGGTCGCCAGTGGCCCCGCAAACCATTCCGATGGCCAGCCAGGAAACCCTCGCCGCCTTGGCCAAACAACGACAAGCGCTTGAAGCCAGCAACCTGGAACAAGTGGCGCCGGATAAAGCCTCGCCCAAACTTGCCAGCGCGACTCCACGCGGTTAAGGGATACGACTCAAGATGAATTTTTCCAAGTTCTTCATTTCGCGGCCGATCTTCGCAGCAGTGCTCTCGCTGTTGATCCTGATCGCCGGGGCGATCTCGCTGTTCCAATTGCCGATCAGCGAATACCCGGAAGTGGTGCCGCCGACTGTGGTGGTACGCGCCAACTTCCCGGGCGCCAACCCCAAGGTCATCGGCGAAACCGTGGCCGCTCCGCTGGAGCAGGCGATCACCGGCGTCGAGAACATGCTGTACATGTCCTCGCAGTCGACCGCCGACGGCAAGCTGACCCTGACCATCACCTTCGCCTTGGGTACCGACCTGGACAACGCGCAGGTGCAGGTGCAAAACCGTGTGACGCGGACTCAGCCGAAACTGCCAGAGGAAGTGACGCGCATCGGTATTACCGTGGACAAGGCCTCCCCCGACCTGACCATGGTGGTGCACTTGACCTCCCCGGATCAGCGCTACGACATGCTCTACCTGTCCAACTATGCGTTGCTCAATGTGAAGGATGAGCTGGCGCGTCTGGGCGGTGTCGGTGACGTGCAGCTGTTCGGCATGGGTGACTACTCCCTGCGGGTATGGCTGGACCCGAACAAGACCGCTTCGCGCAACCTGACCGCCACCGATGTGGTGACCGCGATCCGTGAGCAGAACCGTCAAGTGGCTGCCGGTGCCCTGGGTGCGCAACCCGCGCCGTCGACCACTGCATTCCAGTTGTCGGTGAACACCCAAGGTCGCCTGGTGACCGAGGAAGAGTTCGAGAACATCGTGATTCGCTCAGGCGACAACGGTGAAATCACCCGCCTCAAAGACATCGCACGGATCGAGCTGGGTTCCAGCCAATACGCCCTGCGCTCGTTGCTCAACAACCAGCCGGCGGTGGCGATCCCGATCTTCCAGCGCCCTGGCTCCAACGCCATCGAGATTTCCAACGAAGTGCGCGGCAAGATGGATGAGCTGAAAAAGAACTTCCCGCAAGGGATGGACTACAGCATCGTCTATGATCCGACCATCTTTGTGCGCGGCTCCATCGAAGCGGTGGTGCACACCCTGTTCGAAGCGCTGATTCTGGTTGTTTTGGTGGTGATCCTGTTCCTGCAGACCTGGCGCGCCTCGATCATTCCTTTGGTGGCGGTGCCGGTTTCGTTGATCGGTACGTTTGCGGTGATGCACCTGTTTGGCTTCTCGCTCAACGCGTTGTCGCTGTTCGGCCTGGTACTGGCCATCGGTATCGTGGTGGACGACGCCATCGTGGTGGTGGAGAACGTCGAACGGAATATCGAGCTGGGCCTGGAACCGTTCCCGGCGACCGAAAAGGCCATGAGCGAAGTGACCGGCCCGATCATCGCGACGGCGCTGGTGCTGTGTGCGGTGTTCATTCCGGCTGCCTTTATCAGCGGCTTGACCGGGCAGTTCTACAAACAGTTCGCCTTGACCATCGCGATTTCGACAGTGATCTCGGCGTTCAACTCGCTGACCTTGTCCCCTGCCCTGGCCGCCGTGTTGCTGCGCAGCCATGACGCGCCGAAGGATCGTTTCTCCAAGATGCTCGACAAGCTGTTTGGTGGCTGGTTGTTCAAACCGTTCAACCGCTTCTTTGAAAAAGCCAGCCACGGCTACGTCGGCACCGTACGCCGGGTGATTCGCGGTAGCGGTATCGCGCTGTTCCTGTATGCCGGCTTGATGGTGCTGACCTGGTTCGGCTTTGCCCACACCCCGACCGGTTTCGTACCGGCCCAGGACAAGCAATACCTGGTGGCCTTCGCCCAATTGCCGGACGCCGCGAGCCTGGACCGCACTGAAGACGTGATCAAGCGCATGTCTGACATCGCGCTGAAACAACCGGGTGTGGAAGCTGCCGTAGCCTTCCCGGGCTTATCGATCAACGGTTTCACCAACAGCCCGAACAGCGGCATCGTGTTCGTGACCTTGAAACCGTTCGACGAACGTAAAGACCCGAGCATGTCCGCCGGTGCGATTGCCGGCGCGTTGAACGGTAAATACAGCGACATCCAGGAAGCCTACATGGCGATCTTCCCACCGCCGCCGGTACAGGGCCTGGGTACGATTGGTGGCTTCCGCCTGCAGATCGAAGACCGTGGCAACCTGGGTTACGACGAGCTGTACAAAGAAGTGCAGAACATCATCACCAAGAGCCGTAACACGCCGGAGCTGTTCGGCCTGTTCACCAGCTACACGGTCAACGTGCCTCAGGTCGATGCGGCTATCGACCGTGAAAAGGCCAAGACTCACGGCGTGGCGATCAGCGACATCTTCGACACCCTGCAGATCTACCTGGGTTCGTTGTATGCCAACGACTTCAACCGCTTCGGTCGCACCTACCAGGTCAACGTGCAGGCTGAGCAACAGTTCCGCCTCGATGAAGACCAGATCGGCCAACTGAAAGTGCGCAACAACAAAGGCCAGATGATCCCGTTGGCGACCTTCATCAAGGTCAGCGACACCTCGGGCCCGGACCGCGTGATGCACTACAACGGCTTTATCACGGCTGAAATCAACGGCAACGCTGCACCGGGCTACAGCTCGGGCCAGGCAGAAGCTGCGATTGAAAAACTGCTGAAAGACGAACTGCCCAACGGCATGACCTACGAGTGGACCGACCTGACGTATCAGCAAATTCTCTCGGGCAATACCGCGCTGTTCGTGTTCCCGCTCTGCGTACTGCTGGCGTTCCTGGTACTCGCCGCCCAATACGAAAGCTGGAGCCTGCCGCTGGCGGTGATCCTGATCGTTCCGATGACGCTGCTGTCGGCGATTACCGGGGTGATCATCTCGGGCGGCGACAACAACATTTTCACCCAGATCGGACTGATCGTATTGGTGGGCCTGGCGTGTAAGAACGCGATTCTGATCGTTGAGTTCGCCAAGGATAAACAGGCAGAAGGCCTCGACCCACTGGCTGCGGTACTGGAAGCCTGCCGTCTGCGTCTGCGGCCGATCCTGATGACCTCGTTCGCCTTCATCATGGGTGTGGTGCCCCTGGTGTTGTCCAGCGGTGCCGGTGCCGAGATGCGCCATGCGATGGGCGTGGCGGTGTTCTCCGGGATGATCGGTGTGACCTTCTTCGGTCTGTTGCTGACGCCAGTGTTCTACGTACTGATCCGTCGCTATGTGGAGCGCCAGCAAGCGCGCAAAGCGGCCAAGGCCTTGAAGCTGGAGACACAGCAATGAGTGTGAAAGTATTCTTGCCGAGCTTGTTGGTGCTGGCGCTGAGCGCCTGTGCCGTAGGCCCGGACTACAAAACCCAGACCCCGGAGGCGGCCAATGTCACGGCCGCCGCCGATGCCAAGAAGTATGACCACGCCAAGTTCGAAGGCATCTGGTGGCAGCAGTTCGAGGACCCGACCCTCAACCAGTTGGTGACTCAGTCGCTGCAGGGCAACCGCGATTTGCGCGTCGCCTTTGCCCGTCTGCGGGCCGCCCGCGCCATCCGCGATGACGCCAGCAATGACGCCATGCCGACCATCACCAGCCGCGTCAGCAGTGACCAGGGCAAAGGCCAGATTCCGGGCCAGACCACCCGGCGCGTCAAGACCGAGCGTTACGACCTCGGCCTGGACATGGCTTGGGAACTGGACCTGTTCGGCCGCATACAGCGCAACCTGGAAGCCACCGACGCCGACCAGCAAGCCGCCGAGGCTGACTTGTACCAACTGCAAGTCACTATGATTGCCGAACTGGTGGATGCCTACGGTCAACTGCGCGGCGCGCAACTGCGTGAACGCATTGCCCTGGACAACCTGAAGAACCAGCAGGAATCGCGCACCATCACCGAAAGCCTGCGCGATGCCGGCGTGGGTGATCAGTTGGATGTGGAACGTGCCGACGCACGCCTCGCGGCGGTTGAAGCCAGCGTGCCGCAACTGCAGGCCGAGCAAGTGCGCGAGCGTAACCGCATCGCCACCCTCCTCGGTCAGCGTCCTGACAAGCTGACGGTGGACCTGAGTCCTAAAGACCTGCCAGCGATTGCCAAGGCATTGCCGATTGGCGACCCGGGGCAACTGCTGCAACGTCGCCCGGACATTCTCAGTGCCGAACGCAAACTGGCCGCCGCCACTGCGCGTATCGGTGTGGCCAAGGCCGATTTGTTCCCACGGGTCAGCCTCAGCGGCTTCCTCGGCTTTACCGCCGGGCGCGGTTCGCAGATCGGCTCGTCCGCTGCGAATGCCTGGGCCCTCGGCCCTAGCATCACCTGGGCCGCCTTTGACCTGGGCAGCGTACGCGCCCGTTTGCGCGGTGCGGATGCCGAGGCTGATGGCGCGCTGGCGAACTACGAGCAGCAAGTGCTGTTGGCCCTGGAAGAATCCGAAAACGCCTTCAGTGATTACGGCAAGCGTCAGCAACGCCTGGTCTCGCTGATCCGCCAAAGCGAATCCAGCCGCGCCGCCGCCGACCTGGCTGCGATCCGCTACCGCGAAGGCACCGTGGACTTCCTGGTGCTGCTTGACGCGCAACGTGAGCGTCTGGCGGCCGAAGACTCCCAGGCCCAGGCCGAAGTGGATTTGTATCGCGGGATTGTAGCGATCTACAAAGCACTCGGTGGTGGCTGGCAGCCAGACACGGTTGTTGCCACCGCCAAGTGAAGTAAAGAGCTCCTTTGGTTGGTCGCATCCAGCCAATTTTTAGCCCCGTGGTCCATTCGGTCACGGGGCTTTTTTTGGTCGGGTGTTTTACAGGGATGATAGTTAGGAAGTTGCCTGCACATTAGTCAGCCTTATCTGTCAGAGGGTTCTGAAATTTCTTCAAAAGCTAATGTTGGACTCTAGTACGTCGATAACGGGGGTGTAATTCTTAATACAGACAGGAGATTGTTATGGGCATGCTCGTTACGAACACAGCGACCACGTTATCGAAGCAAACTGATGCTCGTGTGGTCAGAAACCCAACCATGGTGACGAATGCGTTTACGCTGACGGAAGAGTCCAAAGCGGCGGAGACGCTGAAGCTAAAAAATTCAGAAAAAATTAACGACCTAAAAATCTTTTTAAAAAGCTATGACCTGACTTCTATCAGCACCAACGAACTTAAAGAAGTGGGCAGCAAACTTTACGATAACGGACTCATCGATGACAATACGTTCATGATGTTCATATCGGGAGACGGCGCATCAGATGCAAATGGCCGCCAAACGAAAATGGACGTTAAATTCAATGCGATCGCTTTATTTAACGAGAAACTGGAAGATAACATGGCGTATTTCAAAACTGATCGCTATTCGAAGCCGGAGCATATTGCGTATATTACTCACCGAATGGTTAGTGCCAACCAAGCAATCAATGCCCTGGCCTACCTAGGAAGCTCCACAGCCAGTACCTTATCTATAGATGATCACGCATGATCAAAACACTCAGAAAGCAGCGCGCTGATGATACCTTCAGCGCGCTACCTGCAAGCGTATTAACGCCCGTACCTGACACTACCTGAATAAGACTTTGATATTGCTTCAGGATTGTCCAACCTCACTCGATACGTTCCGAAACTGCCGACGTGAGAAACACTATTTCCTATGCTAGTCGACACCGACTGCCAGCTCCCTCCCAACTCTCGCTCAATTAGAATTCGAGGGGCACTCCCCGCACCACCCGGAGAAACAAAGGCATCAATGCTAGCTCCGGAACAGCCGTTGGCAGGTGTAATCGTAAAAGGGCCATGCGCAGTCAGTTCCGTCTTACCCTCTATGATACCGCTATAACTTTCAGAAACGTTTAAGCACAAGGCCGACGCCTGAAACGACAACCCCATCAATAATGCAAATGGCAATGCAATAAGACTTTTCATAAATCCACCTTCATGAATTAATAATCAAGATCTCAACATGCGACGCATGCAGCAAAGCAACTGCAGGTTTTTAGTTATGCCTAGGCATTCCTCACAGCCGGAGGGAGGATTGTTTACACCGAGCGTTTAATATCGCGAAACTCCAAGTAGGAATCAGCGAAAGCATCGGCGAGAACCATGCCAACCACTGTGCACGAACTATCAGATGAGATATGCCGGCCACATCCTAAAAAGTTGCGGGAAAGCTCTTCAGACGCTAATGAAAGATAAGAGAAGTTATTTCTTGCCGCCTTACACCAGAACTAACACCGCGCGACTTCATTCAAAATCAAACTTCGGTAATGCCCCGGATTCGACCCCGCCCACTTACGAAAAGCCTTGTAGAACGAACTGGTATCAGCAAACCCCAACCGCTCGGCGATCTCGGCAAAGCTGATCTGCGGTTCGGCCAGCCAGACAATCGCCAACTCCTTACGCACGCTGTCCTTGAGGCCCTGATAAGTCTGCCCCTCTTCCGCCAGGCGGCGGCGCAGTGTGGAAGCGGAGATGCACAGGCTGGCGGCGAGGCCTTCGGTTTCCGGCCAGGTCTCGGGAGGCATTTGGCGCAGGTCGTGTTTGATGTGGGTAGCGAGGCTGTCGGGGTCGCGGTACTTGACCAGAATATTGGCCGGCGCATGGGCCAGGAAACGTTTGAGCTCTTCCGCGCTGCGCTTGATCGGCAGGTCCAAGTAGTCGGCGGAGAAGATCATGCGGGTGCGCGGCCGGTCGAAGCGCAGGTTGTCGGAGAACATCACCTGGTAATCATCGCAGAAGTCCGGTTTTGAGCAGCGCAGTTCAATCGCGAGAATTGGAATCCGACGTCCCGCCAGCCAACAGGCTACGCCATGCACAATCATCCAATACGTAAAGTAGGTGAAGGCCCTGTTGGGTTCGGGCTCCGGTTCCAGCAGCACGATCTCCGCCAGGCTTTGTTGACGCACCAGTTGCGCGGGCATTCGCTCCAGCACCAGTGACAGAAACCCCAGGCCGGTTTCCAGGCTGGTGGCGAGGGTCGGCTGCGCTATCGCGGCGCGGCACAGGAACGCCAGGCTGCCGGACTTGAGCTTGCGTGGGTCCATGCCGAAGAACTCGTCATCCCTGCGCCGCGCCAGCAGGCGCCACAGGCGCGCGTAGGTCGTGGCAGAGACGCGTGCGGTGGGCTCGCTTAACAGTGCCGGATCGATACCGGCTTTATGCAGCACTTCGGCACTGGCCGTCCCGGGCACGCAGCTCTGCAACAAAGCTTCGCGCACGAGGTGGATGGAGATGGTGTCTTTTTCCGACATGAGCGATCGGGCATCCGGTTGTACGGCAAATAATGGCATGCATCATAAAGTGGGTCGCGATTTGCCACCACCGTTCAGGCCCTGTTCAGCTAAAGTCAATATTTCTTGTTTAGCAATGAGTATCATTATGCTACAACTTAGCACCCTATCTAGTTCTACTGCGGTGCCAAATGCTCGTTCCTTTTCTCATCATGCTGCGCGAAGGCATTGAAGCCGCATTGATCGTTGGCATCATCGCCAGCTACCTGCAACAGACCGGCCGTGGCCAGTGGATGCCCGCCGTGTGGATCGGTGTATTCCTCGCCGCTGCGCTGGCCCTGCTGGTCGGTGGTGGCCTTGAGCTGGTCAGCGCCGAGTTCCCGCAGAAACAGCAGGAACTGTTCGAAGGCATCGTCGGCCTGGTCGCCGTGGGCATCCTCAGTTCCATGGTGTTCTGGATGCGCAAAGTGGCGCGCTCCATCAAGCATTCCCTGCACGCCTCCCTGGATCACGCGTTGGCCGGTTCCAAACATCAGGTGACCGCGCTGATCCTGATGGTGTTTTTCGCGGTGGCCCGTGAAGGCCTGGAAACCGTGTTCTTCCTGCTGGCGGTGTTCCAGCAGAGCGAAGGCCCGGGCGCGCCGATGGGCGCCCTGCTCGGCCTGATCCTGGCGATCATTGTCGGCTTCCTGATTTACACCGGCAGTATGCGCCTGAACCTCGGCGCGTTTTTCCGCTGGACCGGCCTGTTCATCCTTGTCGTCGCCGCCGGCATCCTCGCCAACTCGGTGCAAGCCCTGCACGAAGCGGGCGTGTGGAACCACCTGCAAACCGTGCTGTTCGACTTCAGCACTGCTTTGCCGATGGACAGCCCGCTGGGTTCGGTACTGGCCGGCATGTTCGGCTATCAGGAAGCCCCCACCGTCAGCACCCTCGGTGCTTACCTGACTTACCTGGTGGTGGCGCTGGTGATGTTCTTCCTGCCCGCCTCACCGCCCAAACCTGCCGCCACTCCTTCTTCCGTTTCCACCCACTAAGGACCGCCTCTTGTCCAACCCAACTCCTCAACCGGCTCTGCCACCCCGCGCCTTGCGTTGGGCCGTGGCGGGCTCGGTGGTCGTGATGATCGCCGCCGGTGGCCTGTTCTATTACGCCTCGCAACTGGCGGCCAGCAAGCGCCAGGTCAACCACAATGAAATTGCCGTGACCATCCACGGCCATGCCTGCGAACCGAATGAACTGACTGTACCCGCTGGCCGCGCGAGTTTTCGCATCATCAACCGCTCCGAGCGTGCCGTGGAATGGGAAATCCTCGACGGCGTGCTGGTGGTCGAAGAGCGCGAGAACATCGCCCCCGGTCTAAGCCAGGTGATCAACGCCAACCTGTTGCCCGGCGACTACGCGATTACGTGCGGCCTGCTGAGCAACCCGCGCGGCACCTTGCACGTAACGCCCACCGCCGAATCCGACGCCCAGGCCAGAGCCAAGCCGTCGATGGTGGCGTTTATCGGCCCATTGTCGGAGTTCCGCGTGTATCTGAGCAGCCAAGGCAGCGCATTGGTCAAGGCGGTGACTGCCTTACAGAAAGCCATCGATGCGGGTGACCTGGCGCAAGCCCAAGCGCTTTACCTACCGGCGCGCGAGGCTTACCAGCGACTGGCCCCGGCGGCGCAACGCCTGGCGGAGTTGGACAACGCGATCAACGCCCGCGCCGACTACTTTGAGAAACGCGAACGGGATCCGGCCTTCAGCGGCTTCCACCGCCTGGAATACAGCCTATTCCAACAACGCAGCCTCGACGGCCTGGCGCCGATTGCGCAGCGCCTGGTAACCGACGTCACGACACTGAAGCAACAACTGCTGGCCCAGTCCCTGCCGCCCGAGCAACTGGTGAGCATCGTGGTGCGCAACCTCAATGGCCTGGCCGATGTGCGCGCCATCAGCGGTGAAGAAGAGCGCTACAGCCACGTCGACCTGAATGGTTTTGCCGCCAACCTGCAAGCCGCCCACAAGGTCGTCGAGCTGATGCGCCCGCTGCTGAGCAAGTCCGCCGCCGACCTGTTACCAAAAGTCGACAGCGCCCTCGCGGCGTTCGACAGCGAACTCAATGAGTTGAAAGTCGACGGCCAGTACCGCCGCTACGACAGCGTGACCGCCGATCAGCGCAAGCAGATCGCCGACAAGGCCAAGGCTCTGGCCGTTGCACTCGATGGAATCGACCCCGCCCTTGGCCTTTCCGGCCTGCAGTGAAGACGACCACCTACATGAGTAATTCAGAACAGTTTGACCTTCAGCGGCGCCGTGTCCTGTTGGGCATGGCCGCCACCGGCGCCGCGATTGCCGGTAGCACATTGAGCTGCCCGGCCATGGCCGCCGCAGCGGAACAAGTCACCGCGGCACCCCGCAGTGACAAAACCCAGGACCACCACGATTTTTTTGGCAAGCACCAGACTGGCATCGTCACTCCGCGCCCGGCCTGCGGCATGCTCGTCGCATTCGATGTGTTGGCCAGCGACCGTGAAGACCTGGAACGCCTGTTCCGCACGTTGAATGAACGCATCGCTTTTCTGATGACCGGCGGCACCGTGCCGCAAGTCGATCCGAAACTGCCGCCCACCGACTCCGGCATTCTCGGCCCGGTGGTGACGCCGGACAACCTCACCATCACCGTGTCTGTCGGTGAGTCGCTGTTCGACGAGCGCTTCGGGCTCACGGCAGTCAAGCCCAAGCGCCTGAGCCGCATGGTCGGTTTCCCCAACGACGCGCTGGAACCGGCGCAGTGCCACGGTGACCTGAGCCTGCAATTTTGCGCCAACACCACTGACACCAATATCCACGCCCTGCGCGACATTGTGAAGAACCTGCCGGACCTGCTGATGGTGCGCTGGAAGCAGGAAGGCAGCGTACCGCCGCAGGCGCCGAGTAAACCCGGAGAACCTGCGCAGAGCGCGCGTAACTTCCTCGGTTTCCGTGACGGTTCGGCTAATCCGAATTCCAACGACGCCAAGGCAATGGACCAGATTGTGTGGGTCCAGCCTGGCAGCGACGAACCGGCCTGGGCGGCCAATGGTAGCTATCAGGCCGTGCGCATCATCCGCAACTTCGTCGAGCGTTGGGACCGAACCCCGCTGCAAGAGCAGGAAAGCATCATCGGCCGCATCAAGCCGACCGGCGCGCCGATGGACGGCGACAAAGAAACCCAGGTACCCGACTACAGCAAGGACCCGGAAGGCACATTGACCAAGCTCGATGCCCATATCCGCCTGGCCAACCCGCGCACCCCGCAGACGCAGGCCAACCTGATCCTGCGCCGGCCGTTCAACTACTCCAACGGCGTCAACAAAAACGGTCAGTTGGACATGGGGCTGTTGTTCATCTGCTACCAGGCTGACTTGGAGCAAGGCTTTATCAGCGTACAAACCCGGCTCAACGGCGAGCCCCTGGAGGAGTACCTCAAGCCGGTCGGCGGCGGATACTTCTTCACCTTGCCGGGGGTCACTGGGCCCAAGGATTTCATCGGGCGCACGCTGCTGGCTGCAACACACCCTCACACCACTGCCACTCCCTAAAACAACCCCCAGAGCGGAAATCGTCCCATGAAGAAGTCGACCATTGCGTTGTCGTTGTTGCTGACCCTTTCGCCGCTGGCAGCGTTTGCCGCTACCGCGCCGCTGGACCTGGTAGGCCCGGTGTCGGACTACAAGATCTACGTCACCGAAGAAATCGGTGAGCTGGTCACCCAGACCCAGGCGTTCACCGACGCCATCAATAAAGGCGACCTGGCCACCGCCAAAAAGCTCTACGCGCCGACCCGCGTACATTATGAGTCCATCGAGCCGATTGCCGAACTGTTCAGCGATCTCGATGCGTCCATCGACTCCCGCGTCGATGACCATGAAAAAGGCGTGACCGCCGAAGATTTCACCGGCTTCCACCGCCTCGAATACGCACTGTTCTCGCAAAACAGCACCCAGGGCCTGGAAACCCTGACCGCCAAACTCAACACCGACGTCAACGACCTCAAGACCCGCGTCGACGGCCTGACCTTCCCGCCGGAAAAAGTCGTCGGCGGCGCCGCAGCGCTGCTTGAAGAAGTCGCCGCCACCAAGATATCCGGCGAGGAAGACCGCTACAGCCACACCGACCTGTACGACTTCCAGGGCAACATCGACGGCGCAAAAAAAATCGTCGACCTGTTCCGTGGCCAGATCGAGAAGCAAGACAAAACCTTCCTGGCCAAAGTCGACAAGAACTTCGCCGCCGTGGACAAGATCCTGGCCAAGTACAAGACCAAGGACGGCGGCTTTGAGACCTACGACAAGGTCAAGGAAAGCGACCGCAAGGCGCTGGTGGGTCCGGTCAACACCCTGGCTGAAGACCTGTCCATGTTGCGTGGCAAGCTGGGCCTGAACTAAACGCTGGATAAAAAAAGACCCAGCCCTGTTGAGGGGCTGGGGTTTTTTTCGCCTGCAGTTCTACAGGATGCGGTACAGCAGCCGCTCGATCCGAACGCGGCTGACCCGACGCAGGAATTTGCCGACCGCCTCCGGGTAGTCCAGCAGCGTTTGCAGGTCCTGATAACGCTCGATGCGCGTGCTGTGCTGGAAAATCTGCGCCAGCTCGGTGCGGCGCGGTTCAAGCCACTGGCCTTGCGGGTCGTCGATCAGCAAAGCGTTTTCCAGGTCGAGACGGAACGCCCGCGGGTTGAGATTGTTGCCGGTGAGCAACGTGTAGCGCTGGTCGACCCACATGCCCTTGAGGTGGTAGGTGTTGTCGCCGTCGTGCCACAGGTGCAGGTTCAACTGGCCGTGGTCGATGTCGCGCTGATGGCGCTTGGCGAAGCGGCGTAGACTGATTTCGTAGAGGTAGGGCAGCGCAGCAATGACCTTGAACGGCTCGCTCGGCGGAATGTAGAAATCGTTGGCGGTCTTGTCGCCGACGATGATGTCGACCTTCACACCTCGCGCCAGGGCGCGGTTGATTTCGCGAGTCACCGGCAGCGGCAGGTTGAAGTACGGCGTGCAGATGGTCAACTGGTGCTGGGCGCTGGCGATCAGTTCGAGGATCACCCGGTTCAGGGGGTTGTTCTTGCCAACCCCGAGCAATGGGCTGACCAACAGGTGACCATTGGGCAACTGCCCCGTCGTGGTGTCATAGGTCGCGTGTTTCAAACGGCTGCGCAAGTCGCCGATATCATTGCGCAAGCTGCGCGTGGTCGGGGGATTGGGCAGGTCCAGGCGATTAACCGCCTTGGAGGCGACAAGCCCGTGTTCCACCAGGTGCTGCATGGAGTCGGCAAGCGGTTGGCTGTGGATCAGGTGGTAACGGTCGAAGCGGTACTTGTCGAACTTGTGCAAGTACACGTTATTCAGGCTGGCACCGCTGTACAGCACCGTGTCGTCGATCACAAAGCCCTTGAGGTGCAGCACGCCGAACAACTCGCGGGTTTGCACCGGCACGCCATACACCGGCACTTCAGTGCTGTGGCTTTGAGTCATGGACTGATACCAGGCGCTGTTGCCTGGCTGCTTGCCGGCGCCGATCAAACCGCGCTGGGCGCGCAGCCAGTCGACCACCACCACGATGTCCAACTGCGGCCGTGCCGCCTTGGCCGCGTGCAGCGCATCGTAGATCTCCTGGCCCGCCTCGTCCTGCTGCAAGTACAGCGCGACAATGTAGATACGGCGCGTGGCCTGGGCAATCTTCTCCAGCAGGCAACGGCGATACGCGTCGGCGCCGGACAGCACCTCAAGGGCGTCTGGAGTGAGGGGGAAACCGCGCAGTTTGGGCAACAGGGAGCGTTTGAAGAACAACGGCATAAGGCTCGCAATGGGTCGAATCCGAAGAAGCCCTGAGCTTACACCATGGGGGGGCTCAGGTCTCGCTGTGCGGCATGGAAAAAAATTAATTGACCAAGAAGAACGATCGTTCTACTTTTTGTGACATGAACGACATAGCCAGTAATGAAACCCGCGATATTATCCTCGACGTCACCGAAAAGCTGATCTACCGCCATGGCATCGCCGCCACTGGCATGGACTTTCTGGTGAAAACCGCCGGTGTCTCGAGAAAAAGCATTTACCGCTACTTCGCCAATAAAGACGAACTGGTGATTGCCGCTCTGCAGCGCCGCGATGAGCGTTGGATGCAGTGGCTGCGCGATGAGGTGGAACGCAGCGAAGGCACAGGTGAGCGCCTGCTTGCGCTGTTTAGCGCGCTCAAGGCCTGGTTCGGTACTGCAGATTTCCGTGGCTGCGCCTTTATCAATACCAGTGGCGAAACCGGCGACCCGCAAGATCCAGTGCGTCTGCTGGCCAAGGCGCATAAACAAAAACTGTTCGAGTATGCACTTGAACTGTGTCAGGCACAGGGTACCCCTGCGCCCGAACGGCAGGCCGCGCAACTGCTGATCCTGATCGATGGCGCCATTACCGTTGCCCTGGTGATGGGCGATTCAACAGCAGCCGATCATGCGCAAGGCATGGCGCGAACGTTATTGGGACTTTGAATGCACAGGCAGGCGCAACGCTCGATAAACCCTATTGCTTGAGGAATTACACGATGTCATCGATTGCAGAAACACGTCCGCCCTTGCCGCCGTTTACCCGCGCGTCGGCCATCGAAAAAGTGCGCTTGGCCGAGGACGGCTGGAATTCGCGCGACCCGCAGCGGGTGTCCTTGGCCTACACCCTGGACACGCAGTGGCGCAACCGTACCGAATTCGCGCATAACCGCGAAGAAGCCAAAGTTTTTCTGACCCGTAAGTGGGCCAAGGAGCTGGATTATCGGCTGATCAAGGAGCTGTGGGCGTTCACCGATAACCGCATCGCGGTGCGCTATGCCTATGAGTGGCACGACGATTCGGGTAACTGGTTCCGCTCCTATGGCAACGAGAACTGGGAATTCGATGAGAATGGCCTGATGGCCAATCGTTTTGCCTGCATCAACGACCTGCCGATCAAGGAAAGCGAACGCAAGCTCCACTGGCCGCTGGGCCGGCGCCCGGATGATCACCCGGGGCTGTCCGACCTGGGCTTGTAACCCTTTGGAACTGGCTTGCCTGCCTTGGTGCACCTGATACACCGAGGTGCCTGCATCGCAGGCAAGCCAGCTCGCACAGGGAAGTGTCGGTCTACCTCAGTCCTGATTCAGCCCAATCCGATACAGCACGCCATCCTTCTCATCCGTCAGCACGTACAAAAAGCCATCGGGCCCCTGCCGCACATCGCGGATCCGCGCTTTCAAGCCGCCCAGCAAACGCTCCTCGTGAACGACCTTGTCGCCATCGAACTGCAACCGGATCAACTCCTGGCTGACCAGCGCGCCGATAAATACGTTGTGCTGCCAGGCTTTGAAGCGGTCTGCATCGTAAAACGCCATCCCGCTGATACCCGGTGATTTCTCCCAGACGTGATGCGGCGGCACCGTGCCCTCCACCGTTTTGCCCTTGGCTTCGGGTATGGGTGTCAGCGAATAATTGATGCCATGGGTTGCCAACGGCCAGCCGTAATTCTTGCCCCGTTCGATGATGTTGATCTCATCGCCGCCGCGCGGCCCATGTTCGTTTTCCCAAATCGTACCGCTCCACGGGTTCAACGCCAGGCCCTGAGGATTACGTTGGCCGTAGGACCATATCTCCGGGCGAACGCCTTGCTGGCCGACAAACGGGTTGTCATCCGGCACGCGACCGTCCGGGTAGATACGCACGACCTTGCCTTGCAACTTGTCCAGGTCCTGGGCCGTCGGGCGATCGTTGTTTTCCCCAAGGGTCACGAACAGGTAGCCGTCACGGTCGAAGGCCAAGCGCGAGCCGAAGTGATTGCCGGTGGACAGTTTAGGCTCCTGGCGCAGGATCACTTTGAAGTCGGTCAAGCCACTGAGATCTGTCGCCAGCCGGCCACGGCCCACCGCAGTGCCGGCCGTGCCGCCCTCGCCGCCGCCTTCCGCGTAAGACAGGTAGACCATGCGGTCCTGTTTGAAATCCGGTGACAGCACCACGTCCAGCAGACCGCCCTGCCCTTTGGCCCACACTTCAGGCACGCCCGTCAGTGGCGCGGAAAGCTTGCCGTCCGGGCTGACAAAGCGCAGGTGGCCGGGACGTTCCGTCACCAGGAAGCCTTGCTTGTCCGGCAGAAAGGCCACCGCCCATGGGTGGTCCAGGCCTTTGGCAATCGGGGTGGCGGTGATACTGCCTTGTTCGCTGGGGAACTGCTGGGCTTCGGCGGCGACAGCCGCCGTCAACGGCAGCAGCGTGGTTGCACAAACGGCGGCTAGCAGGGTTTTGCGTAGAAACATAAGGCTGGATCCTTACCGGCGATTGCCGCTGGCGTCATAAGTGGGGGCTTTGGTTTCGGTGGCCGGGCGGCTCGGGGCGGCATCGCGCTGGGGATAGCGGTTGCCGATGCCGCCGTTCTCCAAGGTCGGCGAACGTGTGGTCGGCCCAGTCTGAATACCGCGAATGGCCGGCGCATTGGGCTGTGTGCCCTGCATGCTGTTGGGGTTGGCCCGGTGAATCGGACCGTTGTTGGAGTTGTTGTTGCCGGGCAGGTTTTGCGCATGGGCCAAAGGGACAAGGGCCAAACCCAACACCAGCGCTGCAACGTGACGCACACAGCTGTTCATGACAAAGCCTCTCTGGGGCGAGGAGTACGTGCTTTCGATAACACGCTACGCCTCAGGTTCGGCTTTCGACACTAAATAGTTTCTCATCAGGTGTAACACGATCTGTCCGTGCATCTGTCCGTGGAAACTTTTCCCACAGGGTCCGAGTCACCTGAACACAGCCTCTATGTAAGGAATCGCACATATGCCACGGGCAATCTGGAAAGGCGCCATCAGCTTTGGCCTGGTGCATATACCGGTGTCACTGGTCTCGGCCACGTCATCACAGGGCGTTGACTTTGACTGGCTCGACAAACGCAGCATGGACCCGGTGGGCTACAAGCGCATCAACAAGACCACTGGCAAGGAAGTCACGAAGGCGAACATCGTCAAGGGCGTCGCGTTCGAGAAAGGCCGGTACGTGGTGCTCAGCGAAGAAGAAATCCGCTCGGCCCACCCCAAGTCGACCCAGACCATTGAAATCATGGCGTTTGTTGCCAGCGACCAGATTCCGTTGCAGAACATCGACACCCCCTACTTTCTCGCCCCGGACAAACGCGGCGGCAAGGTGTATGCGTTGCTCAGGGAGACTCTTAAAAAAACCAGTAAAGTCGCCCTGGCCAATGTGGTGCTGCACACCAAGCAGCACTTGGCCGCATTGATGCCCCTGGATTCGGCCCTGATACTGGTGATGTTGCGCTGGCCCGCTGAGGTGCGCAGCCTGGACGATCTTGAACTGGGCAGCGACGTGACCAAGCCCACGTTGGCCAAAGGTGAGTTGGAAATGGCCAAGCGCCTGGTAGAAGACATGAGCGCCGACTGGCAACCGGATGACTACCGCGACAGCTTCCAAGAGAAAATCATGGCGCTGGTGGCCAAGAAGGCCAAGGCCGGCAAGATCGAGGACGTCGAAAGCAGCGCGGACGGTGAGGAGCGTAAGTCAGCCGATGTGATTGACCTGACGCAATTGCTCAAGCGCAGCCTGGCCGGCAAGCCGGCAAAGAAGCCCGCCGTGAAAAAATCCACCAAGGCCTCATAAGTCATGCCAAAGCCCCTCAGCGACTACAACCGCAAACGCGACTTCGGGATTACCGCCGAACCACAAGGGAGTGCGCCCGCCGGTAAAAGGAAGGCCTCAGCGCTGTCGTTCGTGGTCCAGAAACATGACGCGCGCAACCTGCACTACGACTTCCGCCTGGAGCTTGATGGCGTGTTGCTCAGTTGGGCGGTGCCCAAAGGCCCGAGCCTGGACCCCAGCCAGAAACGCCTGGCCGTCCACGTTGAAGATCACCCCCTCGGCTATGGCAGCTTCGAAGGCAATATTCCGGCGGGTCAGTACGGCGCAGGCGACGTTATCGTGTGGGACCGCGGCGTGTGGCAACCGCATGACGACCCGCGCAAGGCTTACGCCGCCGGCAAACTCAAATTCACCTTGGTCGGCGAGAAACTCTCAGGCGACTGGACCCTGGTGCGCACGCGCCTGAAGGGCAGCGGCGATAAACAACAATGGCTGCTGATCAAGGAAAAGGACCCACAGGCACGCCCTGCCGATGACTACGATATTGTCCAGGCCCAACCGAATAGCGTGCTCAGCAACGCCTCGGTCGGCAAACCCAACGCTAAAGCCAAGCCCAAGCCCAAGCCGCGAAAAACTGCAGTCACCCTCCCCGAGCAATTCGCCCCGCAATTGGCCACGCTGGTGGACCGCGCGCCAGAAGGCGACTGGCATTACGAAATCAAGTTCGACGGTTACCGCATGCTCGCGCGCATTCGTGACGGCGAGGTACGCCTGTTCACCCGCAACGGCCATGACTGGACCGAACGCCTGCCCCGTCAGGCCAAGGCCCTGCAAGCGCTGAAACTCAAGGACAGCTGGCTCGACGGCGAGGTGGTCAGTCTCAACGGCGACGGCGTGCCGGACTTCCAGGCGCTGCAAAACGCGTTTGATATCGGGCGCAGCCTGGACATTGTCTACTACCTGTTCGATGCGCCGTTCCTCAACGGCCAGGACCAACGCGAAGCGCCTGTCGAGGATCGCCGCGCGGCCCTCAAGGCCGCGTTGGCCGGTAGCCGTAGCAAGTTGCTGCGCTTCTCTGAGGCGTTCACTGCGCACCCTCGTGACATCTTTGAAAGCGCTTGCGACTTGGCCCTGGAAGGCGTAATCGGTAAACGCCTCGGCAGCCCCTACGCGTCGAGTCGCAGTGCCGATTGGATCAAGCTCAAATGCCGCTTGCGCCAGGAGTTCGTGATTGTCGGCTACACCCGGCCGCAGGGCTCACGCAGTGGTTTCGGGGCGCTGTTGCTGGCGGTGAATGATGATTCCGGGCTGGTGTACGCCGGGCGTGTGGGCACAGGCTTTGATCAGGCGTCGCTGAAGTCGATCTACGCGCAACTTACGCCGCTGGAGTGCAGCACGTCACCCTTGGAAAAACCGCTGACCAGCGCCCAGGCCCGCGGTGTGCATTGGGTGCGGCCGACGCTGGTTGGCGAGGTGCAATTTGCCGAATGGACCCGAGAAGGCGTGGTTCGCCAGGCAGCGTTTGTCGGCATGCGTACCGACAAGCCCGCTGCGCAGATCATTCATGAGCAACCGCGCGCGGCCAAATCCATGAAAACCGCGAAAAAACCCAGCGGCAACGTGAACATCACCCATCCCGACCGCGTAATCGATAAGCAAAGCGGTACGCAAAAACAGCAGTTGGCGCAGTTCTACGACAGCATCAGCCAATGGATTCTGCCCTTCCTGCGTCACCGTCCGGTTTCGCTGCTGAGAGCGCCCGAAGGCATTGAAGGCGAGCAGTTCTTCCAGAAGCATTCCGAGCGGCTCGCCATGCCTGACATCAAGCAACTGGATCAGGCGCTCGACCCTGGCCATTCACGCCTGATGGAAATCGACAGCGCCGCTGCATTGATCGGTGCCGTGCAAATGGGCACCGTGGAATTCCACACCTGGGGCGGTACCACCGACAAGCTCGAAACCCCGGACCTGTTTGTGCTCGATCTCGACCCGGACCCGGCACTGCCTTGGAAAGCCATGTTGGAAGCGGCGCAGCTCACGCTGTCGGTGCTTGACGAATTGGGGCTGCAGGCGTTCGTCAAGACCAGCGGTGGCAAGGGCCTGCACCTGGTCGTGCCACTGGCGCGGCGCGACCATTGGGACACCGTCAAGGCATTCGCCAAGGCGATTGCCCAGTTCATGACCGCGCAATTGCCGGAGCGTTTTACCGCAACGTCAGGGCCCAAAAACCGTGTCGGCAAGATCTTTATCGACTACCTGCGCAATGCTCGAGGCGCCAGTACCGTGGCGGCCTACTCCGTGCGCGCCCGCCCGGGATTGCCGGTATCGGTGCCGGTCAGTCGTAAGGAATTGAAGGGCTTGCGCGGTGCCCAGCAGTGGACGGTCGCCAACGTGCATGAGCGTTTAAAGGCGTTGAAGGTTGATCCCTGGGCCGGGTATGCCAATCGCCAGAAAATCAGCAAGAAGATGTGGGATAAGCTGGGCGCCCATCCACCGCAGTGAAGAGCGCCCAGGGCGCCCCTCAGATCAGTACAAAGATCAACGCCAACCCAGCGAAGATCGCCCACTTTTCCAGGTAGTAGCGCATGCGGTTGCGCTTTTTCAGCGCTTTGCCGCGCAGACGGATCTTATACAGGCGCGTGAAGGCGCGATTGAGCCCACCGGTCTGGTCACCGGCATCGTTAGGCGAGCCCGCAGCGGCCATGACGGTACGGCTGAACCAGCGATTGAACGCCGCGGCCCAGCGGTATTTCATCGGACGCTCGATATCGCAGAACAGGATGATGCGGTTCTGCTGCGTGGTGTTTTCGGCGTAGTGGATGTAAGTCTCGTCGAACATCACTGGCTCGCCGTCACGCCAGTAGTAGTTTTCGCCATCCACATTGATGTAGCAGCCCGGGTCATTCGGGGTATCCAAGCCCAAGTGATAGCGATACGAGCCTGCATACGGGTCGCGGTGACGCACCAGCCTGGAACCTGGCGGCAGTTCGGCGAACATCGCGGCCTTGATCGAGCCAATGCCCTGGACCAGCTCAGTGGTGCGCGGGCAGAGCTTCATCGCGGAAGGATGGCTGTCGCCATACCATTTCAAGTAAAAGCGCTTCCAACCGGATTTGAAGAAGGAATTGAAACCTACGTCGTTGTACTGGTCCGAGCACTTGATCTCCCCGGCGCGCATCAGGGCCAGGCCTTCCTGGCGAATTTCTTGCCAGTGCGCCTGCAGCGGGCTCAAGTCCGGGAAATCGCCGGGCGACAGATAAGGTCGGCTGGGCAGTTTAGAGAAAAGGTAGAGAAAGCAGTTGATCGGTGCCAGGAAGGTCGAATGATCACTGAGTTGGCGGCCTAGCTTATGCCGCACCCGACCGCGCAGGTGTACATATGCAATCGAGGCAACGTAAAGCATAACAATGATGAGTTTCACGGGGATTCGTCACACGTCAGAAGAAAACAGGCTGCTCCTGCGTGCCCACTACGGCCGAGGTTGGATAGCAATACCTGAAATCACAATTCACACAATCGGCACGACCGGCAAAGTGACAATCCGACCGGTAGCCCTTTGCCGTTATTTAGCCACAAGTTGTAACCAAAAGTTAAACAGGAATTGTGAAAAGCTGTCTTGTGAATGTGTTCAGCGGGCTTGTTGCAAGGCAAGCCCACGATGGGTTCAGCTCGCTCTATCGACGTGGCAACAGAGGGTCATCGGACACGGAAAGAGGCCCGATTTTCCGCTGCGCCCGGATGAAGTGCCGAATCAACGCCACTAATATCCCGAGCATCAGTCCTGCCACCAGGCTCAAAGCGATGATCAAGGCCTTTTTTGGTTTGATTGGGTCCAAGGGTTCCAGGGCCTGCCGATCGACAGTCACCAGTTTCAACCCACTCATGTCGATATTCAGACCACGCAACCTAGCCTCCTCGGTTCGGAGGCGTTCCACGTCTTGCAAGAACATGTCTTCAGTCTGGCGACTGCTGAGTACTTCCACTTTGCGATTGACCTCAAGCATGCGCAACTCCTTGCCAATTTCGGCAACGCGAGTATTGGTGAAGTCATCATTGGTACGCCGCGCCAACGCGGCCCGCTCAGCTTCCAGCGCCTCGGTGCCCATGAAGTACAACGGGATCTTCTGGTTGGTCACTTCGGTACGCATCACCTGGCTGGAGCCACGCTGCGCCTCAGCCCCCATTGCAGAGGGCGTAGTGGGTAATTTGATGCCGATCGACTTGGCTATCGAGATGGCTTCGGCCAGTTCGGCCAAGCGACTGGTGCGTTGCGCTTGCATCTGCAGGCGCAAGGCACTGAGTTCGTCCTGCAATTGAGCGCGCTCGACTTTGTCCGCCTCCAGCAATTTAGCGATTTGCAGCGACTTGTCCGTTTCATAGTTGGCGCGCGCCGCGTTGATCTTGCCTTTAAGTTCGTTGAGGCGATTATTGACGATGACCTTGAGGTCGGCTCCCACTTGGTCGCGCTGCTGCGCGATGGCGTAGGTCACGAACCCATTGAGAATTGCCGCCCCATCAACGCCACTGGGATATTGCATTTCCAGACGCACGTAATTATTGGGCGAGTCGGAGTTCTTGAGGTCCGGGATCGTCAGTTGAACGGCGTTGTTGTTGAAGGCCTCAAAACTTTGTTCCAGGCTACGCCCAGGCTGCTGGAACGCCTTGAACAGTTCGGGGTTGGCCCTGAAGAAGCTCAGTCGGGTTTCATAAGAGTCCAACTGCGCGGCAACTTTGGTCAGCGCCTCGGCCGGCGGCAGCTTGTAGACCTCGGAGCGATTAAGGGCGTCCAGTTCATTGATCGCCGCAGGCCGTAGCACGCTGCTGACCTCGTAAACCTTGGGCGCAAGATACGCGTAACCTACTCCCAAAAGGCCGGCCAGGAGCGTACAACCCACGACCAGCTTTTTTTGCTTCCAGATGGCA
This sequence comes from Pseudomonas sp. RA_15y_Pfl1_P11, assembly GCF_963970975.1. NCBI lineage: Bacteria > Pseudomonadati > Pseudomonadota > Gammaproteobacteria > Pseudomonadales > Pseudomonadaceae > Pseudomonas > Pseudomonas sp. RA_15y_Pfl1_P11. The sequence goes on along the minus strand of NZ_CAXAOY010000026.1, from coordinate 39,691 downwards.
CCGAACAGTTCAAAAAGATCAATTTCATCTGAAGGTAAAGGTTGATGCTGTTGAAGAGCCTTACTCAAGTTCATACACCCTGATCAATTGATTCCAACGTTTAGAGCAAGCACTAGAGCAACGACTGAATAACCAGAGGAAACGTTCCCCGCGCGCGACCTCCGGTAGAAGGAGCACCCGACTAACCAACAAGCCTTTCATTTTAATGGCACGGTTTCATTCCACCTGATAATCAGAGCACCAAGAGGCCGTTACAAAACGTTACCTAGATTATTCAAAATAGCACTAATTGTTTGTAATAAAAGGACTCTCAACGTAAAAAAAATAAATTTTATACGTGATGCCGCAATGAACCTTCAGCCATAAAGGAATTTTTATGTCATCCCTTCCAGACCCGGATATCCAAGCCCTGCAAGGTACCTGGGAGCAAACTTCCCTCGAAGACAGTGGCGTGCTCAACCCAGTCGATGCCCACAGCGCCCCGGGTGCAATCACCTCTATCACCGGCGACCGGTTCGAAGTGAAGACCGTCAGCGGCGAGGTATTGCTGGCTGGCCGGTTTTCCCTGGACAGCAGCACCGTTCCCAAGAGCATTACCTGGGTCGACGCCATTGGGGATGACGCAGGCAAACACTTGCCCGCCAGTTATCGCCTGGAAGAGGATGAGTTCGTGTTTATTGCAGCCGAGGAAAACATGCCCAGGCCGCTCGCGTTCAGTACTGGCCCAGGTCAAACCATGCGCACCTTCGTACGTCGCGGCTGATCGCGCGCCATCCGAACTTGCGACAGTATTTTCACAAAGCCTTCACTTTCGCAGCTATAGGGTGATGCCTACCTACTCCAGTGCATCCCTTGGCCCGCCTCTCCTCGCGGGCTTTTTTTTGACTGGAAAAAGTCGTCTCAGTCGGGACACTTGGTGGCGGTCAAGGTAAAGCACATCGGCAATTGCGCAGGCTGGTGTTCGTATCTGTCGTAAAGCTCTTCACGATTGGAGTGGGCATATTCCTGCAGGTCGCTGATCTGTAACTGCGCGCAGATCGCAGCATTTACTACCTCACCCAACGTGTGCACGTACCAGTAGGACGTTGGCCCGGCAACTTCGCCCTGGCCTTCATAGACAATTGACTCCTGCAGCACAAAGGGCTCGCGCTGGAAGTAAGAGCTGGCTGGCAAGAAGGGGTTTTGCGCCCGAGGATCAAACACCTCCAGGAACGGATGGGTTTCATACATCACCAGCGTGCCGCCAGGTTTCAAGGCGCTGGCGACGTGGCGCATGAACAGCGCCACATCCGGCATCCAACCCAGCACGCCGATAGTCACCAAGGCGATATCGAAGCGTTGGTGCAAATCCTGCGGTAGGTGATGGATATCGCTTTCGATGAACTCGGGGTTGTGCGGCGAAACACTGGCCAGTTCACGGGCCTGCTGCAGAAACGCCCGTGATTGATCCACGCCTACCGCCGAGCGCGCGCCCAGGCCAAACAACGACAAGGTTTCACGACCATTGTTGCAGCACAGTTGCACCACATCCTTGCCGGCTACGCCGATGTCTTGCAGCAAGCCGGTAAGGGTGGGGTCCAGGCAAGAAAAACCGGCGTCACCCACGCTGTTGAGCAACGCGTTCCAGGTGTCGTTGGTTTTATGCAGGTTGGCAGATTGGTCCCAGGCGTCCTTGTTGCTTGCAATCGCCTGTTGCGCTGAGGGCATGTCCATTGCATCTCCAGATAATCAGTACTGCGGGACTCAGAAAATAAGCCAAGTGCCCATGGATTAAAACCCCGAGCAGCGTGCGAAACTTATCGCAAAGCCCGGGGGTCATTAACGCAATGAGCGCTCAGCCCTTGAACGCCGCCTCCGAAGATCTAGCCATGGCCACACAGTCTGACCTGCGTAACGCCTTGTCTCTGGACAGCCTGAATTTCTTCCTGGCGGACGTCCGCGATGGCCTTGGCCCCTACCTCGCTATCTACCTGCTGGCCGTGCATAAATGGGACCCGGCCAGTATCGGCGTGGTCATGACCCTGGCAGGTATCGCCGCGCTGCTCACCCAGGGCCCGGCGGGTGCGCTGATTGATCGCACCCGCAGCAAGCGCGCGGTGATTGCGCTGGCCGCCATCGTAGTGACCCTCAGTTGCGTGCTGCTGCCTTTCGTCAGTTCTTTCGGCCTGGTAGCGCTGACCCAGGCCGCCAGTGCTGTTGCAGCGTCGGTGTTCGCGCCGGCGATCAGCGCGATTTCCCTGGGCATTACCGGGCCACGCGCCTTCACCCGTCGTACAGGGCGCAACGAAACCTTCAACCACGCCGGCAACGCCGTGGCCGCATTGCTGGCTGGTGGCCTGGCCTACCTGTTTGGTCCTGTGGTGGTGTTTTACCTGATGGCGTTTATGGCAGTCGCCAGTGTTTTGGCCGTGAGCTGCGTGTCGGCAGCAGCGATCGACCACGACGTTGCCCGCGGCTTCGATCCTGAGCATCACACCGATCATGAACAACCTTCCGGCCTCAAGGCATTGCTGGCGAACCGCCCGCTTTTGTTATTCGCCATCTGTTGCGCCCTGTTCCACTTGGCCAATGCCGCCATGCTGCCGCTGGTCAGCCAAAAGCTCTCACAGATAAACCTGCAAATGGCCACGCCGCTGACGTCGGCCTGCATTGTCGCCGCGCAATTGGTGATGGTGCCGATGGCCTGGCTGGTCGGGCTCAAGGCCGACATCTGGGGGCGCAAACCCTTGCTGATGGCCGGTTTCATGATCCTGCCGCTGCGCGGTGTGCTCTACACGCTGTCCAGCGATCCTTACTGGCTGGTGGCGGTGCAAATGCTCGACGGCATCGGCGCAGGGATTTTCGGCGCTTTGTTCCCGGTGATCGTCAAGGACCTGACCCAGGGCACCGGCCGCTTCAACGTCAGCCTGGGCACCCTCACCACCGTGTTCGGCCTGGGAGCGGCGCTGAGCAGCAGCCTGGCCGGTTTCGTGGTGCAACAAGCGGGCTACAACGCGGCGTTCCTGACACTCGCCGGCGTTGCAGCGCTGGCCCTGGCGCTCTTATGGCTGGCGATGCCGGAGACGTTGATGAAACCATCCTTCGCTCGACATACAACTGTCGCCTGACATATGCGACAATACGCGCCAAATTCCAACACACATCCAAAATTTTCTGCTCAGCGACCGGGTTTCGCGCCTTGATGTCGCTGTTGACGCATGCCTGAAGGCTCCTGCCGACACGCTCGCAACCCATTGATAGGTAAAGTAATTGATCTCCACAGCTAACATCACCATGCAGTTCGGCGCCAAGCCGCTCTTCGAGAACGTCTCGGTCAAGTTCGGCGCAGGCAACCGTTATGGCTTGATCGGTGCCAACGGTTGCGGCAAGTCGACCTTCATGAAAATCCTCGGTGGCGACCTCGATCCGTCCGGCGGCCAGGTCATGCTGGAGCCGAACGTGCGCTTGGGTAAACTGCGCCAGGACCAGTTCGCCTACGAAGAATTCACCGTGCTCGACACCGTGATCATGGGCCACGAGGAACTGTGGAAGGTCAAGGCCGAGCGCGATCGTATCTACTCGCTGCCGGAAATGAGCGAAGAAGACGGCATGGCCGTGGCCGAACTGGAAACCGAATTCGCCGAGATGGACGGCTACACTGCCGAATCCCGCGCCGGTGAGCTGCTGCTGGGCCTGGGCATTCCCCTGGAACAGCACTTCGGCCCGATGAGCGAAGTGTCCCCTGGCTGGAAACTGCGCGTATTGCTGGCCCAGGCGCTGTTCTCCGACCCTGAAGTGCTGTTGCTCGACGAACCGACCAACCACTTGGACATCAACACCATCCGCTGGCTGGAAAACATCCTGACCCAGCGTTCCAGCCTGATGATCATCATCTCTCACGACCGTCACTTCCTGAACAGCGTGTGCACCCACATGGCTGACCTGGACTACGGCGAGCTGCGCCTGTTCCCGGGCAACTACGACGAGTACATGACTGTAGCGACCCAGTCCCGCGAGCAACTGCTGTCGGACAACGCCAAGAAGAAGGCGCAGATCTCCGAACTGCAATCCTTCGTCAGCCGCTTCTCGGCCAACGCCTCGAAAGCCAAGCAAGCCACCTCCCGCGCCAAGGCGATCGACAAGATCCAACTGGCCGAGGTCAAGCCTTCGAGCCGTGTGAGCCCGTTCATCCGTTTCGACCAGAACAAAAAACTGCACCGCCAGGCGGTCATTGTCGAGCGCATGGCCAAAGGCTTCGATGGCAAACCGCTGTTCAAGGACTTCAGCTTCCAGGTTGAAGCGGGCGAGCGCGTGGCGATCATCGGTCCGAACGGTATCGGCAAGACCACGCTGCTGCGTACTCTGGTCAACGAGCTGACGCCGGATGCCGGTAGCATCAAGTGGACCGACGCGGCTGAGCTGGGCTACTACGCTCAGGACCACGCCCATGACTTCGAAGACGACATGAGCTTGTTCGACTGGATGGGCCAGTGGACTCAAGGCGAGCAAATGATCCGTGGCACCTTGGGTCGCATGCTGTTCTCCAACGACGAGATCCAGAAGTCGGTGAAGGTGATTTCCGGTGGTGAGCAAGGCCGTATGCTGTTCGGCAAGCTGATCCTGCAAAAGCCGAACGTGCTGATCATGGACGAACCGACCAACCACTTGGACATGGAATCCATCGAGGCACTGAACCTGGCGCTGGAAAACTACCCAGGCACGCTGGTCTTCGTCAGCCACGACCGTGAGTTCGTATCCTCCCTGGCCACCCGCATCATCGAGTTGAGCGCCACCGGCGTGATCGACTTCAGCGGCACCTATGACGACTACCTGCGCAGCCAAGGCGTGGTGTTTTAAGAGCAGCGATTAGTTTTCGGCTGCAAGCAGCAAGTTAGAGCCCCGTCCAGTGTGACGGGGCTTTTTGCATCTTGAGATGAGCACGCTTTTTGTGGCGAGGCAGCTTGCTCCCTCGCCACAGGTTATTCGCTCCGGGAGGGATGTTGTTTAAGTAGTTAGTCTGCTTTCCTTTGCCCCTGGCCCTTGCGATGATGCGCCTACCGCCCGCCAGCGAACGAGTGCCCATGTCTGCCGCCACGCCCAACTCCCTGTCGATCACCCTGCAGATCGTCTCCATCGTCTTCTACACCTTCATCGCCTTTATCTGCATTGGCCTGCCGATTGCGGTCATACCTGGCTATGTACACGAGCAACTTGGGTTCAGCGCTGTAGTGGCCGGCATCACGATCGGCTCGCAATATCTCGCCACCCTGCTCAGCCGCCCCATGGCCGGGCGCATGTCGGATAATGTCGGCACCAAGCGTGCAATTGTGTTGGGGCTGGCCGGGATTCTTGTGAGTGGCGTGCTGACGTTTTTCGCGACGCTGGTGGAAAGCCTGCCGTCGCTGAGCCTGGGTATTCTGATCGTCGCACGTCTGTTGTTGGGCGTGGCCCAAGGGTTGATCGGCGTGGGCACCATCAGTTGGTGCATGGGCCAGGTCGGTGCCGAACACACCGCGCGGTCGATTTCGTGGAATGGGATCGCGTCCTACGGTGCCATTGCCATTGGTGCACCGCTGGGTGTCGTGATGGTGGCCGAATACGGCTACACCAGCCTCGGCATTGCGCTGTCAGTGTTGGCGGCACTGGGCCTGGCGCTGATCCGCAACAAACCGTCGGTGCCGGTTGTGCGTGGCGAGCGTCTGCCATTTTGGGCGGTGTTCGGGCGTATCGCGCCGTTTGGCGCCAGCCTGTGCCTGGCATCGATTGGCTATGGCACCCTCACCACCTTTATCACCTTGTACTACCTCAATCGAGGTTGGGTCGGCGCGGCGTACTGCCTCACGGTATTTGGCGCGTGCTTCATCCTGTCACGGCTGGTGTTTATTGCCGCCATCAGCCGTTTTGGTGGCTTTCGGGCAGCGATTGCCTGCATGACCATCGAAACCCTCGGCCTTACGCTGCTCTGGCTGGCACCGTCCACCGCGGTGGCGTTGGTTGGGGCCGGGCTGACCGGCTTTGGCTTGTCACTGGTGTACCCGGCGCTGGGGGTGGAAGCCATCAAACAGGTGCCCAACAGCAGCCGTGGCGCGGGGCTGAGTGCGTATGCGGTGTTTTTTGACTTGGCCCTCGCGATCGCCGGGCCGTTGATGGGCGCCGTGGCCTTGAACCTCGGCTACGGCTGGATCTTCTTCTGCGCCGCGCTGTTGTCGGTCACCGCCCTGGGCGTGACCCTGTTGCTCATGCGCCGCGATTACTGATCAGCCGTTTGCATACCGGCGCGGGTGGATTGACCGAGGGTATGGCTGAAAAAACGCCCCGCCTCAGAGATCAAGTCACGGTGAATGCCTTCACGGTCGACCCCGTCAGCATCCGTGCAAATCGCCGGCATCGCCGCCAATTGGTCGCTGTCACACGGCGCCATGAACACGAAGTGCCCTGCCCCGGCCAGCAGCTTGAAGTCGGGCGGCTCTGGCAGCTTGCGCGCCAGGGCGGCAGCGTTCTTGTCCACGGCCACCAACTTGTCGCCATCGCCACTGTAGAGCAGCACCGGCACATGCACGTCGACCAGGGTGTGGCGGCCGAACATCAGGCTCAACGGCGCCATCAGCATCAAGGCGTGAATGCGCAGGTCGGATTGCGGTTGCAGGTCATCGCGGTCCACCACCAATTCGCCTTTGGTGGTGCAAGCATCGCGATCCTCCGGGCGCTCCTGGCAGTAACGGCGCAGGCGGTCGAAATCCGGCTTGGCACCCGCCAGGATCAACGCGGTTTCACCCCCGGCCGAGTAACCGATAACGCCCACCTGATCGACGTCAACGAATGGCGACAGCATCGGATCGCCCAGGGTGGCAGTGATCGCTTCAGAAATCTGAATCGGCCGGCCATACAGGTTGCTCACCGTGCCCAGTCGACTGTGGTCTTTGTAGTTGTCGCCAGGATGCAGCACCGCCACCACCACAAAACCTTTACGCGCCAGCGACGTGGCCAGGTCGTGCAGGGCCAGAGGTGTGCCGGTGTTGCCGTGGGACAGCATCAACATCGGAAATCGGCCAATGGCAATCTTGGAATCTTCGGAGGCCGCGACGTGATAGGCGCCCAACGGCGTGGTGTGTTCAGCGTCGGTGGACGGGTAGAACGCGATGGCTTTCATCGGCTGCAAGTCCACCGGGTCGAGAAAAGTCATGCGGTGGAAACCCACACTCCAATGGGGGTGAGGCGCAGGGGCGGCGTGCACTGAAACCAGGCTGCCGAGCAGGGAAAGAACCATAACAGCACAAAGACGCATCATGGGGATGGCCACCTTTGCTGTGTGCCCACGTTCAACATCCGCGGCATATCTGGTTGAAAAATCCATGGTTCAGGCGCTCGCACCGGGTGATAAACCCATGCGTGCATAACCTGGGCCAGAGTAATGACTGCGGGTAAACGAAAAAACTCCGTAGTCCGGTCGTTTTGAGGCGATCAGAATACAGAGTTTAGACGCGCCGCTTCAGATTGAAACGGGGAAAGGCGCTGTTTTACATAAGCTTTACGCGGCGGCGAACAATTGTTCATTGATGCGTACGTTGGCGTCGCTCAAAGATTTGCTACGCGCGTCATCGCCGTAGGCCAAGCCTTCGGCCCGTACGATTTCAATGTCAGTGATACCTAGGAAACCAAACAGCAGTTTCAGATAGCCTTCATGGGCAGCGCCAGACGCCTGCCCGGCGTGCAAGCCACCGGAGGTGGACACGATGATGACTTTCTTGTTGCCGCACAGGCCTTCCGGGCCGGCTTCGGTGTAGCGGAAAGTCTGGCCGGCGACGGCGATGCGGTCGATCCAGGCTTTCAGTTGAGTCGGGATGGTGAAGTTGTACATTGGCGCACCAATCACCAAGGCATCGGCGGCGAGGAATTCAGCCAGCGACGATGCGCTCAGGTCGGCCTCGTGCTTTTGCGCGGCATCTCGCTGTTCAGCGGCAGTGCCCAGGGCGCCCAGGGTCGCGCCGGAGAAGTGGTTGATAGCTTCGCTGGCCAGGTCGCGGTAAGTCACTTCCACACCCGACTCCGCCGCTTGCCAGGCCTTGACCACACCCGCGCTGAGCTGACGGGATGCCGAGTTGTCGCCGAGAATGCTGGAATCGATATGCAAAAGTTTCATGTGAGATCTCCGGTTAGGATCGTCAAGGGCCATCAGATGGTGGTGATGCTACACATGAAACCAATAGCCGATAAGACGGCTTAAATGCGATAGTTCGTCCCACTCACAGGACAATAGGCTGACCATGCAAGACCTCAACGACCTCTACTATTTCGCCAAAGTCGTGGAAGCCGGTGGCTTCGCGGCGGCCGGGCGATTGCTGGGGATTCCCAAGTCGCGGCTGTCGCGGCGCATCGCTGAGCTGGAAGAACGCCTGAGCGCGCGCCTGCTGCAACGCACCACCCGCCAATTGACCCTCACCGCCGTCGGCGAGCGCTACCTGCGCCACTGCCAGGCCATGCTGCTGGAAGCGGAAATGGCCGATGAGGCCGTGGCCAGCATGTCCAGCGAACCCCGTGGTCGGCTGCGGGTCAGTTGCCCGGTGGGCATGGCGCAGCACATTCTGCCGGAGCTCGTCGCGGGCTTTCTCGCTGCCCACCCCCAGGTGCAGTTGGAAATGACCCTGGTCAATCGCCGTGTCGACCTGGTGGCTGAAGGTATCGACGTGGCGTTGCGCGTGCGTGAACTCGGTGATGAAGACCCGCTACTGGTGACCAAACGCCTGCGCCAGGCCCAGACCTTACTGGTCGCCAGCCCCGAACTCGTGCGCGAGCGTCGAGTCAACAGCCTCGACGACCTCAGGCAACTGCCCATCCTCGGTGCATTGGAGGCAGACCGCATGGTGCATCAACGTATCCTCGACCCACAGGGCACCCCTCACGAACTGGTGATGGAAGCCCGGCTGGGCATCGAAGACTTCATTGTGCGTAAAGCCAGCGCGATCATGGGCGTGGGTTTTACCGTGTTACCAATGATGTATTGCGAAGAAGAGTTGGCCAAAGGCCGATTGGTGCAATTGTTGCCTGAATGGTCGTTGCCGGGCGGCTGGCTGCAAGCGGTTTACCCGCATCGGCGCGGCGTGCTGCCGGCGATACGGGCCTGGATCGACTACCTGGAAGAAGGCTTCAAAGGCTGTGGAGACCGCCTGCTATGAAGATGACCGAAGAACACGTCGCCAGCTTCTGCCTGAGTCTGCCCGGCGCGCGGGAGGACTACAAATGGGGCGGTGTGCGCGTCTTTTCGATTGCCGGAAACAAGATGTTTGCCCTGCAGAACCTGCGCGGTGAATCGCTGGCGTTCAAGGTCGATAAGGAACTGTTCCTCGGCCATGTGGACCGCCCAGGCATCCACCCGGCGCCGTATCTGGCCCGCGCGCAGTGGATCATCATGAACACGCCCTACCCGCTTGGGGCTGATGAACTGCGTGGCTTGTTGCAGCGTTCACACCAGTTGGTGGTCAGCAAGTTGCCCAAACGCACGCAGGTCGGGCTGTTGCTGGGTAATTGACGCAAAAGCACCCTAGTTATCTAAGTGACTATCGGTTGCTCTGCTTTTGATTTGCTCTGCTCAGCTTTTGATCTTGATCTCAGGCGCCCCGTCAACCACGCTGGCCGAACGCAGGCTTGAATCCGTGGGTAACCCGACAGGACGCCGGGTTAGCCGCGCTGGGCCAAGGATGGCCCATCGCGGCGGCCCACGGATTCAAGCCGGAGTGAGGGCATGTCGAGCCTAGGCGAGACACCGAGTGGTGGGGCGAAGGCCTTTTGCTTACTTTTGGGCCTTTCCAAAAGTGAGTCGCTGTAAGAGCGAAACCCTAAGTGGCCGTTATCTAAATAACGGATATACACTCGATCCTAGTCGCCCGACACATAGCCATCGCAGGCAAGCCAGCTCCCACATTTGAACCGTTTCTCGCCAGATAAAAGTCGCCGCATGCCCCGCCGCCACGGCAGCAAGCTCCCTCGCCACAGGTCTGGCGCAGCACCAAAAGAGCTGTAGATACCCAAGCCTATAGGACTGAAACCAACGTGCCGCCGAGAAACATCTGGTCAAGCCAAAACACCTGATGCAACAACACAATCACCCAAAACAACACCTGATAAGACACCTTGCGCGTCTTGTGCCGGAACACCTGCTGGGCAATCAGCGCCCCCGGCCAACCGCCCGCCAGTTCCACGGCATGCAGGATATTTTCCGGCGTGCGCCAACTGTCGGTGCGCGCCTTGCGCTTGTCGCTCCAATACAGGAAAAACGCGATCACGCTGACCACGCCATAGGCCGCCAGCGGGATCACGGTCTCGCCGCGCTGCCACACCAGTACCGAACCCAACAGCGGCGCCGCGCACAGCAGCACGAAGAGCGCTGCCTTCAAGCGTGGGTGCTGAATCATCATGCCTTGGCCGCGGCCCAGTCGATCCAGCCGAATTGCCAAGTCGCCAGGATCAACAAGCCGAACGCAATGCGGTACCAGGCAAACGCTGCATAGCTGTGGCTGGCGATGAATTTGAGCAAGCCCTTGACCGCAATCATCGCGAAGATGAACGAGGTCACAAAGCCGATGGCGAACACCGGCAAGTCCGCAGGCTGGAACAGGTCACGGTACTTGTAGCCCGAATACACCGCCGCACCCACCATGGTCGGCATCGCCAGGAAGAACGAGAACTCGGTGGCGGTCTTGCGCGACAGGCCGAACAACAGGCCGCCGATAATGGTCGAGCCGGACCGCGAGGTGCCCGGAATCATCGCCAGGCACTGCGCCAGGCCCACCTTGAGCGCGTCTTTCCAGGTGATGTCATCGACGGTTTCGGCATGCACTTCGTGCTCGCGGCGCTCGGCCCACAGCATGATGACGCCGCCCACCACCAGCGCCGTTGCCACGGTGATCGGGTTGAACAGGTAGTGATGAATCAGGTCGGCGAAAATCACCCCCAACACCACGGCCGGGAAGAAGGCGATCAAAAGGTTGAGGGTGAACCGCTGGGCCTTGCGCTGGGTCGGCAGGCCGCTGACCACTTCGAAAATCTTGCCACGGAATTCCCACACCACGGCGAGGATGGCACCCAGCTGAATGATGATGTTGAACGCATTGAAACGGTCGCCGGTAAAGTCGAGCAAGTCGGCGACGATGATCTGGTGGCCAGTGCTGGAAATCGGCAGGAACTCGGTAAGCCCCTCCACAACGCCAAGAATCAATGCCTGTATGGCGGTCCAAAAATCCATGCTTCCCCCAAAGGTCTTGCTCTATGGCAAGCCTCATTGATCTTTTTAATGGTTCACTGACGACAAGATACGATGCTGGATTTTAACCCCCAACCTGCAAAAATCTTGTGAAAAATCAGACAGTACTCAGGTTTTCCGAATACAGGCCGAAAGACTATCAGACAAGGCGGAAAAGTCGATGCACGCCCACAATTATAAAAAGCCCGGAGTGACAGGACGATGAACAGTTTGCGCAATATGTCGATCAGCCGGCGCCTCTGGCTGATCCTGATAGTCGCCGTGCTGATGCTGTTGGCCCTGGGTTTGCTGATGCTCAAGCAGATCCATGACGACCTGTACCAGGCCAAGCGCCTACAAACCCAACACGTGGTCCAGACCGCCAGCGGGATTCTGACGTTTTATCACAGCCTCGAGACGACTGGCGTGATGACCCGCGAAGCGGCCCAGAAACAGGCAATGAGCGTGGTGCGTGGCTTGCGCTACGACCATGATGACTATTTCTGGATCAACGACCTGACGCCGGTGATGATCATGCACCCGGCCAACCCCAAGCTCGATGGCCAGAACCTTTCGGCCATTCGTGACCCTGACGGGTTTGCCGTGTTCAACGAATTCGTGATCCTGGCCAAGGCCAAGGGCGCCGGCATCGTCAACTATCGCTGGCCCAAGCCTGGGGCCGACGCACCAGTGCCGAAAACTTCGTACATCCAACTGTTCCAGCCGTGGGGCTGGATTATCGGTTCCGGTGTGTACGTGGATGATGTGCAGGCCGAGTTCAGCACCCAGGTCTGGAAAGCCTCGTTTATCGGCCTAGGCATTGCGCTGGTGATGGCGTTGCTGGTCTCACTGATCGCCCGCAGCATTGTGCGGCCGCTGCAGGACGCGGTGAACGCCATGGGCAACATTGCCAGCGGCGAAAGCGACCTCACCCGCACCCTCGACACCCACGGCCGGGACGAAGTCACCCAATTGGCCCATCACTTCAACAACTTCACCGCCAAGTTGCGCGAGGTGGTGAGCCAGTTGCAGGTATGCGCCAACGCGCTGGGCCAGTCCTCACAGGAGCTGGGCAACAATGCGACCCAGGCCCATGACCGCAGCCAGCAACAGTCCCAGCAGATGGAACTGGTGGCCACCGCCATCAATGAAGTCACCTACGGCGTGCAGGACGTGGCCAAGAACGCTGAACACGCCGCCAGCGAAATGCGCGATGCACAGGCCCAGGCGCAGCAAGGCCAGGTCAATATCGACGGCAGCCTGCAACAGATCGACCAACTCTCCAACACCATCAGCCAGGCCGTGGAAGTGATTCGTACCCTGTCCGCTGAAAGTACCCAGATCGGCAGCGTGCTCGAGGTCATCCGTTCCATCGCCGACCAGACCAATCTGCTGGCCTTGAACGCGGCGATTGAAGCGGCACGCGCTGGCGAGCAAGGCCGCGGCTTTGCGGTGGTGGCCGATGAAGTACGCCTGCTGGCTCAGCGCACGCAAAAATCCACGGCGGAGATCCAGGGCATGATCGAGCGCCTGCAAGGCCACTCGGAAGCGGCGGTCAACGTGATCAGCGACAGCCACAGCGCGTCGCAACTGACCATCGAGCAAGCCGGCCAAGCCGGCGCCAGCCTGACCGCCATCGGCCAGGCCCTGCACAACCTCAACAGCCTGAATGCCTCGATTGCCAGCGCCACGCTGCAGCAGGCGCATGTGGTGGAAGACATCAACCAGAACGTCACCCAGGCCGCCGGTTTGTCCCACAGCACGGCGTTGGCGGCGGAACAGTCGAGCGTAGCAAGTGTGCACTTGCGCAGCCTGAGCGATCAGCTCGACGGACTCTTGCGCCAGTTCAAAGTCTAGTCCGGTAGTGAGCGGGCAAGCCCGCTCACTACAAGCCAATTCCTACGCCAATCTTCTTTCGTTACAATCCCCGCCCTCTCCCACTCTCCCAAGGAACGACCATGTCCGGGCTTGAACTGTTCGCCGCTGCCCTGGGGGTGATCGCCGTGTGGCTGACGGTCAAGCAAAACCCTTGGTGCTGGCCGATCGGGCTGGTCATGGTGCTGCTTTACACCTGGGTGTTCTACGATGTGAAACTCTATTCCGACATGCTGCTACAGGTGGTTTACGCCGCCCTGCAAGTCTACGGCTGGTGGCAGTGGACCCGCGCCGGCCAGATCAAGCAAGGGCGCCAGGTCACCCGCCTTGGTGGGCTGGCAATCATGGCCAGCCTCACGGTGGGCGCAGTCGGCAGCCTGCTGCTCGGCGCCGCCATGGCCCACTGGACCGACGCCGCCCAACCCTGGCTCGACGCCGCGCTCACCGGTTTCAGCCTCGTGGCGCAAATGTGGATGGCGCAGAAACGTGTGCAGTGCTGGGCGTTGTGGATTGTGGTGGACGTGATCTTCGTCGGGCTCTTCCTCTACAAAGGCCTGTACCTGACCGCCGCGCTGTACGCGCTGTTCACTGTGATCGCCGTGCAAGGCTGGCGTGAATGGCGCGCCGACCCGGCGTTGCGCGCATGAAAGTGGTGGTATTGGCGGGTCCCGAATCCAGCGGCAAGAGCTGGCTAGCGGCTGAACTGCAAGCGCACTTCGGCGGGCTGATGGTCGGTGAATATGTGCGCCATTTCATCGACCATCATCGACGTGATACCACCTTGGCCGATATCCCGGCCATTGCCCGCGGCCAACTGGCCTGGGAGGACGCTGCCCGCGCCGAACAGCCTGAGTGGCTGATCCTCGACACGCATTTGCTGACCAACAGACTCTGGAGCCAGACCCTGTTCGGCGACTACCCGGCGTGGCTGGACAGCGAACTGCTGGCGCGGCATTACGACCTGCACCTGCTGCTCTCGCCGGATGATGTGGAATGGACCGCCGACGGCCAACGCTGCCAACCGGAACTGGCGGATCGGCAGGCGTTTTTCGAGGATAGCCTGGCGTGGATGCAGCAGCATCAGCAGGCAGTCGTAGTGATCAGAGGGAATTGGGAGAAGCGCCGAGTCGCGGCCTTCAAGGCCGTAGAAGAATTATTGTATGAGCGGGGCAAGCCCGCTCACTGCAGGCGTGGTTAGTAGCCCAAGGAAAGCCCGGTGTTGCGACGCGGGTCATTCGCGCCATAGAAGCGGTTATTCCCCACCGGTTTGCCACCCAGGGATGGAGCACCCACGAGGATCGCCGCCAAGTGGTTGGCGTCCTGCGGGCCTGCAAACGTGTGGCCCCAGCTTTCAAGGATCTTCTGGGTGTCCGGGCTGACCGCGAAGGCCTCCAGGTTAGTCGTCTCAGGCATCCACTGCTGGTGGAAACGCGGTGCGTCCACGGCTTCCTGGATGTTCATCTTGTAGTCGATCACATTCAGGATCGTCAGCAAGGTCGCTGTGATGATGCGGCTGCCACCTGGCGTACCCACTACCATCACCGTCTTGCCATCCTTGGTCACGATGGTCGGGCTCATCGACGACAGCGGCGCCTTGCCCGGTGCAATGGCGTTGGCTTCACCCTGGACCAGCCCGTACATGTTCGGCACACCGACCTTGACGGTGAAGTCGTCCATTTCATCGTTGAGGATCACCCCGGTCTTGCTCGCCATCACGCCCGCACCGAACCAGTCGTTGAGGGTGTAGGTAACCGACACCGCGTTGCCCCACTTGTCGACGATGGAATAGTGGGTGGTGTTATTGCCTTCATGGGGCGATACACCCGGCTTGATCGCCTGGGAATCACCGGCCTTTTGCGGATCAATCGCGTCACGCAGTTTCGTCGCGTAGTTTTTGTCCAGCAGGTGCTCGATCGGGTTCTTTACGAAATCCGGATCACCGAGGTAGCTGTTACGGTCCACATACGCGTGGCGCATGGCCTCGATCTGGTAATGCAGGCCTTGGGCCGAGTGATAGCCCAGGTCGGCCATCGGGAAGCCTTCGAGGATGTTCATGATCTGGCAGATCACCACGCCACCGGAGCTCGGCGGCGGTGCCGAAACGACATGGTAGCCACGGTAGTCGCACTCGATGGGCGCCAGCTCGCGGGTTTTGTAGTTGTCGAGGTCTGCCTGGGTGATGATGCCTTTGCCAGCCTGGCTGGAATCCACCAGTGCCTTGGCAACCCAACCTTTATAGAAACCGTCACTGCCCTTGGCCGAGATTTCCTTGAGGGTCTTGGCCAGGTCTTTCTGCACGAGTTTCTGACCCACCTGCAGCGGTTGGCCGTTATGCAGGAAGATTGCGCGCATGTCCTTGTCTTTTTCAAACTCACCGGTAGCGGTATGCAGCAGGTCGATATCACCCTGCTCCAGGGCGAAGCCGTTTTCCGCCAGTTTGATCGCCGGGGCGATGACCTGGGCACGCTTGAGGGTGCCGTATTTGCTCAGGGCCAGCTCCATGCCCGAGACAGTGCCAGGTACGCCCACAGCCAGATGGCCCTTGGCGCTGAGGCCTTCGACGACGTTGCCGTCTTTGTCCAGGTACATATTGGCGGTGGCCGCCAGCGGCGCTTTTTCGCGGAAATCGAGGAAGGTCTTGCGCCCGTCAGCCAGTTGCACGGTCATGAAACCGCCACCGCCCAGGTTACCCGCCGCCGGGTATACCACGGCCAGCGCGTAGCCCACGGCGACGGCCGCATCGACCGCGTTGCCGCCAGCCTTGAGCACATCCACGCCCACATGTGTTGCCAAATGCTGGGCCGTGACCACCATGCCATTTTCACCGGCCACCGGGGCCTGGGACGCGGCTTGCACACCACTGACCGTCAACACCAGGGCGGTGACAATCAAGGTACGGCTGAAGGGTTGGTATTTCATCCATGGCTACTCTGGTTATTGAGATGCACCAAAATAGCCCGTTGCGGATTTAATCCCCAGCGCAATGGCGTTTTTATTACAGAACCTGTCGGTCACAGAACCGGCCTGAAAAAGCCCATGCTCTATCGCTCGCTCAGGCCGGTAAGTTCGGCGAGAGTGCTGCGCAGAACCAGCGCCAAGTCTTTCGCTTGCTGAGCCGTCGCGACATTGGTAAATCCCATCATCAACCCCTGCCCCCACCCCACCTCGAGCGTCCACGATGACAACGCTTGAACTGCCAACCCTGCACGATCAGCCGCCTCAGCCACAACCCGATCCGGTACATCCACCATCAACCGAGCCAAGAGGTTAATCCCGCCCGCCTGCTCATCTACCCGCAAAAACGCCGCGCAATGCACCCGCAACGCCGCCACCCAATACCCCCGACGCTGCGCATACAACTGCCGCATTTTCTTCAGATGCCGGGTGAAATGCCCCTGCTCCAGAAAATCCGCCGCCGTCAGCTGCAACAACTGCGCGCTGCGCTGCTGCAACGCATGGGCACCCCGTTCAAACACCTCGACCAACGACACGGGCACCACCAGATACCCCAACCGCAAGCCCGGGAACAGCATTTTGCTGAAGCTCCCGGCATAGATCACCCGGTCATCCACATCCTGGCTCTTGAGCGCTGCCAGCGGCTGGCCGCGATAGCGAAACTCACTGTCGTAGTCATCCTCTACCACCCAACTGCCTTGCGCCCGCGCCCACTCCAGCAAGGCCTGCCGACGCGCCGGGCTCAACGCCACACCCAACGGGCTCTGATGCGCCGGGGTAACAATCGCCAATCGTGCCTCGCGTTCGCGCGCAATGCCTTGCTCGACATCCAGGCCATCGCGATCCACCGGCACCGGCACCAGCTCCACACCGTGACGCATCAACAATTGCCGCGCATGCAAATACCCAGGGTCTTCAAACCAACAGCGTTGCCCCGCCATCGCCAGCGTGTCGCACACCAACGTCAGGCACCCCGCATACCCGGCACACACAAATACCTGCTGCGGCGAGCACTCCACGCCCCGATACAACGCCAGGTAGCTGGCGATCGCCACACGCAGCGCCTGGGTGCCACGTACGTCACCCATCGCCAGGCTGTCGGCGTCGGTGCGGCGCACTTGCTGGGTGACCAGCCGCGCCCACAGCTTGCGCGGGAACGCATCCAAAGCAGGCAAGCCCATCTGCAGCGGACGTGGACCTGAAGTGCCTGGCAACGAGGCCGGCATTGGCTTCACCGACTTCGGCCGCAACGCCTCGGCGATCACCGTTCCCGCTTGCCCGCGCGCCTCAAAGAAGCCCTCGCTGACCAATAGCTGATACGCCGCCTCCACCGTACCGCGCGCCACCTTGAGCTCCTGGGCCAGCGCCCGCACCGACGGCACGCGCTCACCGGGGCGCAATTGGCCCTGGTCGATGGCCTGGCGAAAGCGCCGGTAGATTTCCTGGTATTTGGGTAGTGACGACATCGCAAGTGGCTCGACGCAAAGACAGGCCGAAGTCTGATCATGTCCCAACCCACTTGTCCAATCATGCCCCTGTCGGCCCCCGTTCACCCCCACGACAATGGCGCATCCCTGACCGAACAAAGGAATGCCCATGAAACACCGCCTCGATTACGCCCAGGCCGCCCCTGTCGGCTACAGAGCCCTGGGCACGGTGCACAGCTACATCCATGGCTGCGGCCTGGAGAAAGAACTGATCGACTTAGTGTACCTGCGGGTCTCGCAACTCAATGGCTGCGCCTATTGCTTGGACAGCCACTCCCGCGACTTGCTCAAACAGGGCGTGAGCCTGGAAAAAATCATGCTGCTGGCTGCCTGGCGCGAGGGGCTCCCGCTCTTTACCCCGCGTGAACGTGCCGCGCTGGCCTGGGCCGAAGTGGTCACCCCCGTGGCGCAAACCCAAGTGCCGGATGCAGATTACACAGAGGTCGCGGCGGCGTTCAGTGAGAAGGAAATCGCCGACCTGACCCTGGCCATTTCGTTGATGAACGCGCTTAACCGCGTTGCGATCAGCTTCCGCAAAGTGCCGGCAGCGATCAAGGCGCACGTTGAGAACCAAGGCCATGAATGAACACGTCGAATGCGTACAGATGGAAACCCAGGCCGATTTCATCGCCTGCTTCGTAGTGATGCAACAGCTGCGCCCGCACCTCACCGACGCAACGGCCTTTGCCGCGCAAATCCAGCGCCAACGGCAAAACGGCTATCGCCTGCTGGCCGCACGCGAAAACGGCCGGGTGATTGGCCTGGCCGGCTACCGGTTGACCGAAAACACCCTGTATGGCCGCTTTATATACGTGGATGACCTGGTGATAGACGCCTCATTGCAGCGTCGCCGGCTGGGTGAACGCCTGCTGGATCGCGTGCGTGAGGAAACCCGCGCGCGTGGCTATCGCTGGCTGGTGCTGGACACCGGCATGCACATGGCCATGGCCCAGCGCTTCTATTTCCGCCAGGGCCTGCTGCCCCTGGGCATGCACTTTTCCCAGGATTTGAGCCAATGACTCACGCCCTGCTCCTCAGTTTCAGCCCCCACGGCAAAGCCGCGCAGACCTTCAAACTGGCCCGCGCACTGTTACGCGACCTGATGCCGGGCGCGCAGGTGACCGAACGCGATTATGGCAGCCAGGCACTGCCGCCCTTGACCCGTGAATACGCTAACGCGCTGACCACTCCGGGCGGACTCAGCGCCAGCGCGACGGGGCTGTCGGAACAGTTGATCGTGGAACTCGAAGCCTGCGGCCTGCTGATCCTCTGCGCGCCGGTGCATAACTTCACCGTGCCGGCGGCGCTCAAGGCCTGGATCGACCAAGTGGTGCGCATCCAACGCAGCTTTACGCTGAATGAGCAGTTTGAAAAAGTCGGCTTACTGAAGGACCGACGCACCTTTGTGCTGGTCAGTTCCGGTAACGCCCGCAAGGGCCATGAGCCGGACTTTTTCACGCCGTACATGACCGCGATCCTGTCTACCGTGGGCATTCAGTCAGTCGATTTCGTGTATTTACCGGCCATGGTGCGCGGCGCAGAAGCGGTCAACCGCGCGCTGGAGCAGGCTCATCAGCGACTGTCGGTGGCAATCAGCTCTGGCCTATAAAAATAATGGCGCTAGAATCAGCGCCATTCTTGCGCCTGACTCCCTGATACGAGCCCCCCATGAGCTTTGATTTCGACACGATCCACCCCCGCATCGGCACCGGCAGCACCAAGTGGAGCCGCTACCCGCAGGACGTTTTGCCGATGTGGATCGCCGACATGGACATCGCCGCGCCCCCCGCCGTGCTGCAGGCGCTGCATGCACGCCTCGACCAGCAGGTCCTCGGCTACAGCGTCGCCGGCCCGGATGTGCGCGAGGCGATCGTCGCCGACCTGTGGGCCAAATACGCTTGGCGCGTACAACCGGATGAGCTGCTGTTCCTGCCCGGCGTCGAACCGGGTTTCAACATGGCGCTGCACGCGTTTGTCCAGCCGGGCCAGCCGGTGGTGCTGCAAACCCCGAACTATCGGCCGATCCGCCTGGCCCCAGGACACTGGAACCTGCCGCGCATCGAAGTCCCCTTCGAGCTGATCGACGGTGAATACTTCACGCCACTGCCAGCCTTGCACGATGCGCTGGCCGGCGCGGGTGCACTGCTGCTGAGCAACCCGCACAACCCCATTGGCAAAGTCTTCCCGCGCGAAGAACTGCTCGCCGTGGCCAACGCCTGCCTGGCAAACGGCGCGCTGATCATCTCCGATGAAATCCACGCCGAGCTGTGCTTTGACGGCCGCCGCCATATCCCCACCGCCAGCCTCAGCGATGAGATCGCCCAGCGCACCATCACCCTGATGTCGGCCAGCAAGGCCTATAACGTGGCGGGTTTGAAGACCTGCTTTGCGGTGGTCCAGAACGCCGAAATCCGCGAGCGCTTCAACGCGGCCCGTTGCGGCATGGTCGACAGCGTCAGCCCCCTCGGTCTGGAAGCCACTCGTGCGGCCTACAGCCAATGCGGCGACTGGCTCGACGCGCTGGTGCAGTACCTGCAAGCCAACCGTGACTACCTGCTCAAGGCCGTGCAAACCCGCCTGCCCGGTGTGGTGATGCATGCACCGCAAGGCACCTACTTGGCCTGGCTGGATTGCAGCGCGCTTGGCCTGGATGACCCGCAACAGTTCTTCCTGGAACAGGCCAAGGTGGGCTTGAGCGCTGGGATCGAGTTCGGTGACGACAGCCAGCAATTCGTGCGCCTGAACTTCGGCTGCCCACGGTCGATGCTGGAAGAGGGTTTGCAACGTATGGAACGGGTACTGCGCCAACGCCAGGCCTGACTCACCCTAAGCTGAGCCGTAATGGGCTCAGCTTTTGCTCTGCTTTTGATCTTGATCTCAGGCGCCCCGCCAGCCGGCGACGACACGGGATCGTCACAGCTTGGCGATGGACACTTCGGTGGACTTCACAAAGGCAATCACTTCACTGCCCACTTTCAACTCCAGATCACGTACCGAACGGGTAGTGATCACCGAAGTGACAATACCGGACGCCGTTTGCACGTCGATTTCCGACACCACGTCCCCCAGCAGAATGTCCTTGATCACGCCCTTGAACTGGTTGCGCACGTTGATCGCTTTAATGGTCATGTCGACTTTCCTTTTTGGCTGTTGGGTCAATCCGCACGTATGCGCAGGCCCTCAAAATGCGCCAATACCGACCACATCAAAAAGAATATATAACTATTTATTTATATCATTAAGGAATATGTGAATTGTTGCCCTGCCAACAGCGCTTCAAGAATTTGTCAACCTGCGAAGCATCTGCCGAGCGCCAACGAATCGGCGTGATCCGGTGCTGCGCAGCTGAAGCCGCTGTGCTTGAGCGAGCTGCAACGCGCCCATGTGATTGAATTGAAACGGCTCCCACACTTAACTCAGTGTGACCCAATAGCGCGTCCGCGCCTGCACCTCGACCCCCAGCGTTGAGGCCAACAGGTTGAGGATTCGGTCCGTGTCGTCCAAGCGAAAACTGCCTGTCACCCGCATACGCTCCAGGCGTGAATCCCAGCGCAACACCCCTGGGCGATAGCGCTCCAACTCCCGCAGAAAATCCCCCAACGGTTGATTCTGCGCCGTCAACACACCCGCGCGCCAGCCCAACTGCGACACATCAAACGGCGCCCAGGCGGCCAGCCCGCTGGCGTTCAGGGGGGCTTGCTGGCCCGCCTGCAAGGTCGTCACTTGCCCGTTCAGGTCGCGCACGTGAACCGAGCCCTTGAGCACCGACACCCGACAGCCAGCGGCCAGTTGCCGCACACACACTTCGGCCTGGCTGACCCTCAATTCGCCGTATCGGGTGTGCACGGTCATCGCCGTCGCGCCAGGCACATTCAGCGCCAACTCACCGTCCACCAAGGTGATGCGGTGCTGCGCGAGGTCCATGTTCACTGCCGTCGCGGTATTGAGTTGCAAGCTGCCGCCGTCGGCCAATGGCAGGCGTTTGCGCTCACCAGTGGCGGTATGCAGGTCGGCGCGCCATGCCTCGATGGGCAATTGGCGGCTGACCAACCAGGCAGTCGGCACCAATGCCGCGATCCCCAAGGCACGCTTGAGCACAGCGCGTCGCCCCGGTTGTGGGCGGTCGAGGCTGGCCATCGCCAGGGCCTGGGGCAAGTCGCTGAAACGCTGGCGTAGGGTTTGGGCTTTCTGCCAGGTCTGTTCGTGTTGGGGATGGCTGTCACGCCAGCGCTGCAACGCGGCGTGATCACGCTCGGTGGCCGCGCCGGATTCGAGCAGAGCCAACCAATGGGCGGCGGCGCGGGCGACGTCGCGGCTCACAGGTCCACCAGCAGGCAGTGCTCGTAGGCTTGGGCCATATAACGTTTCACCGTGCGCTCGGACACGTCGAGGCGCTCGGCAATTTCCCGGTAGCCCAGGCCTTCCAGTTGGCTCCAGAGGAAGGCGCGGCGGACCAGCACCGGCAAGCCGTCGAGCAATTCATCCAAGGCTTGCAGCGTCTCCAACACCAACCAACGCTGCTCGGGGGAAGGCACGCATTCTTCCGGCAGGTTCGCCAAGGCAGTCAGATAAGCCTGTTCAAGGCTGCGCCGCTGATGAAAATTCACCAGCAGGCGCTTGCCGACGGTCACCAGGTACGCCCGCGGCTCCTGCATCTGCGCAATCGGCTGGGCGCTGGCGAGCACCCGCAAAAACGTATCCTGGCTCAGGTCCGCGGCATCCCAGGCATTGCCCAGGCGCCGGCGCAGCCAGCTTTCGAGCCAACTGCGGTGGTCACGGTACAGGCTCGACAAGGTCAGTTCGGGGGCGTGGGTCGGTACAACAGCATCATTCATGGCTAGCGACCTGCGCGGCGCGAGTGAGTCTCAAATGAGATTCATTCTATTTAATATCGCACTGACACACCATGCCCTTTTCAACAATGCGTTTAAAGCATGGCGGCCTTCTGCCGCAGCAAGTCGATAAACCACCCCAATTCCCGGCTCACCCCCTCGCCTTTGCGCAATAACATGCCAAACGGCGCAAGCCGTACCTCCAGGGCTACCGGCAACGCCACCACCAAACCCATCTTCAGGTAATCACGCAGCGCGCTTTCTGACAGCACCATCACCGCGTCGGTCAGTTGGATCAACTGCTGCATGGAGTACACCGAGCTGCATTCGATGATGTCCGCTGGGCTCGGCAGCGCCAGGTCCTGCAGCGCCTGGTCGAAGCCGATACGCGCCGGGCTGGTTTGCGGTTGCAGGATCCACGGCCAGTCGTGCACCAATTCCTCCAAGGGCACGTGTTCGCGCTGAGCCAGGGGATGGCCCGCATGCACCACCACCAGCAAGCGTTCGTTGCCCAGGGGTTCGAAACTGTAATGCTCGCTGTCAGTGGCGGCGTTGCGCCGCGTGATCGCCAGGTCGATGCGACCCTGCTCAAGCAGTTGGATCACCTGGTCGCTGGTGTCACCCATGATGCGGATACGCAGTTGCGGGTTTAGCGTTTTGATCTGCGCGATGGAGTCCATCACCAAGTCCGGTGCGGCGCCCATGATGGTGCCGATCGACAGGTAGCCATAGCCGCCCTGCTGGCGAGCCATCAAGTCTTCGGCGCAACGGTCCAGCCCGCTCAAGGCTGATTCGGCAAAGCGGATCAACTCCTGGCCCAGCGCCGTCGGACGCATGCCCCTGGGCAAACGCTCGAAAAGGTCGCAGGCAAACATATCCTCGATCTCACGCAGCATGCGCGTGGCGGCCGGCTGCGACATGTTCAGCGCCTGGGACGCACGGTGCAGGTTCTGGCTGGAACTCAGCGCTACGAGCATATGCAGGTGCTTGTAGCGCAGGCGGTTAAATAGGCTGCGGGAGATCGGCGGACTACTCATCAACTTCCTTTATATCGATACCCTGAGGTTATCAGTTGTAAGCGAGATTCGATTTGTAGCGCATTGATCGCCCGCCGTACAGTCCGTCCCATAAGAACAAAACATCGGACGCCACTATGAAAACCCTGCCTACGCCCCTGCTCGCCAAGATTTCCTGGCGGCTGCTGCCTTTCCTGCTGTTGATGTACATCATGGCCTTTCTCGACCGCGCCAACGTCGGGTTTGCCAAACAAGCCTTTCAAGCCGACACCGGTTTGAGCGACGCCGCCTTCGCATTTGGCGCGGGTGTGTTCTTCGTTGGCTATGCGCTGCTGGAAGTACCGAGCAACCTGATCCTGCACCGTGTCGGCGCCCGTCTGTGGATGTGCCGCATCATGGTCAGTTGGGGCCTGGTTTCCGCGGCCATGGTATTTGCCCATAACGAAACCAGCTTTTATGTGCTGCGCTTTTTACTCGGTGTGGCCGAAGCCGGATTCTTCCCCGGCGTGATCCTCTACCTCACCTACTGGTTCCCACAGGCCGTGCGCGGCAAGGCCATGGGCTTCTTCTACTTTGGCGCGCCTTTGGCCTTCATCTTCGGCAGCCCGTTGTCCGGTCTGCTGCTGGAAATGGACGGCCTCGCTGGGATTCACGGCTGGCAATGGCTGTTCGCGGTCGAAGGCCTGATGGCAACGGCAGTGGGCATCTGGGCGTACTGGTACCTGGACAATCGCCCCGCCGATGCCACGTGGCTGACCATGGATGAACGCCAGCAGATCCAAAGCCTGCTGGACAGCGAAGACCAACACAAAACCTCCCACGGCCGCAGCCTGCTGACCGTACTGTGCCAACCCTCGGTGCTGTACCTGTGCCTGGTGTACCTGCTGATCCAGGCCAGCGTGTACGGCGTCGTGTTTTACCTGCCGACCCAGGTCGGCGGCCTGCTCGGCACCAAGGTGGGGTTGATGGTCGGGCTGGTCTCGGCCATCCCTTGGCTGTTCGCGTTGTTCGCCGCCTGGTGGATCCCCAGCTATTGCGACCGTACCGGCCTGCGCCGGCAGACCGCGTGCCTGACCCTGCTGATGGCCGCCGCCGGCATCGCTTGCTCGGTGACCTTCGCCAACCCGCTGCTGGGCATGCTCGCGCTGTGTTTCGCCGCCTCCGGTTTTATCGCGGTGCAACCGGTGTTCTGGACCTTCCCCTCCAGCTACCTGGCCGGCAGCGCCGCCGCAGCCGGCATTGCGCTGATCAATTCCTTCGGTGCCCTCGGTGGTTTTATCGCCCCGGTGATCAAGCACTGGGCTGAAGGCGCCTTCAATTCCCCAGCAGCCGGTTTGTACCTGCTGTCCGCCACCACGGTACTGGCTGCATTGCTGGTGCTGGGCATCCATTCACCCGGCCGCACCGCGTCGAAAACGCCGGCCACTGTTTAACGCCAGGAGTCACACCATGGGTCATCTCACCATCAAACACGTCCGCGCCTTTGTACTGCGAGGCGGCGGCGCCGATTACCACGACCAGGCCGATGGGCACTGGATCGACGACCATATTTCCACCCCAATGAGCAAGTACCCCGAGTACCGCCAGAGTCGCCGCAGCTTCGGCATCAACGTACTCGGCACCCTGGTGGTGGAAATCGAAGCCAGTGACGGCACCGTTGGTTTCGCGGTGACCACCGGCGGTGAACCGGCCGCCTACATCGTCGAGAAACACTTGGCGCGCTTCATCGAAGGCGCCCGCGTCACCGACATCGAGAAAATCTGGGACCAGATGTACCAGTCCACCCTGTATTACGGCCGCAAGGGCCTGGTGATCAACACGATTTCCGGCGTCGACCTGGCGCTGTGGGACTTGCTCGGCAAAATCCGTCAGGAACCGGTGCACCAATTGCTCGGTGGCGCGGTGCGTGACGAGTTGCAGTTCTACGCCACCGGCGCGCGCCCGGACCTCGCGCAGAAGATGGGCTTTATCGGTGGCAAGATGCCCCTGCATCACAGCCCCAGCGAAGGCGAAGACGGCCTGCGCAAGAACCTCGAAGCCCTGGCGGCCATGCGCGAACGGGTCGGCCCGGACTTCTGGCTGATGCTCGACTGCTGGATGAGCCTGGATGTTAACTACGCCACCAAGCTGGCGATTGGCGCCCATGAACATGGCTTGAAGTGGATCGAAGAAGCACTGTCCCCTGACGACTACTGGGGCTATGCGGCCCTGCGCAATAACGTGCCCAAAGGCATGTTGGTCACCACCGGCGAACACGAAGCCACCCGCTGGGGCTTTCGCATGCTGCTGGAGATGGGCTGCTGCGACATCATCCAGCCCGACGTCGGCTGGTGTGGCGGCCTCACTGAGCTGGTGAAAATCTCGGCGCTGGCCGACGCGCATAACGCAATGGTCGTGCCACACGGTTCGTCGGTGTACAGCTACCACTTTGTCGCCACCCGCCATAACAGCCCATTCGCCGAGTTCCTGATGATGGCGCCCAAGGCGGATGAAGTGGTGCCGATGTTCCACCCGCAATTGTTGGGCGAACCGGTGCCGGTGAATGGCCGCATGCGCTTGTCGGTACTGGACAAGCCCGGCTTCGGCGTGGACCTGAACCCCGATTGCCAACTGCACCGTCCCTACAACCGCTGAGGAAAGCGCCATGCACATGCCCCGCAATGGCTTCAAGGCCGCCCTCGCCAAGGACGCCACCCACTATGGCATCTGGGCCGGTTTCGCCACCGGCTACGCCGCCGAGATCGTCGCCAGCCTGGGTTACGACTGGATGCTGATCGACGGTGAACATGCGCCCAACACTGTGCCCAGTGTGCTCAACCAGTTGCAGACGGTCGCGCCGTACACCACGGCGCCCGTGGTGCGTGCCGTCAACGGTGACGCCAGCCTGATCAAGCAACTGCTCGACGTCGGCGCCCAGACCTTGATGATCCCCATGGTCGAAACCGCCGAGCAGGCCCAGGCCCTGGTGCGTGCCATGCGTTATCCGCCCCATGGTATTCGTGGCGTCGGCGGCGGTTTGACCCGCGCCACACGCTGGGACGGCGTGGACAACTACCTGAACACCGCCCATGAACAGCTGTGCCTGATCGTGCAGGTGGAATCGCGCCTTGGCGTGGAAAACGTCGCTGCGATCGCCGCCGTGGAAGGTGTTGACGCGGTGTTCATCGGCCCCGCCGACTTGTCCATCGGCCTCGGCCATGCCGGCAACCCCGGCCACCCCGAGGTGCAGGAGCGCATCAAACACGCCATCGACGCCACCCTCGCCGCCGGCAAGGTCAGCGGTATCCTGGCGCCCAACGAAGACGACGCACGCCGCTACCAAGCCTGGGGCTGCCGCTTTATCGCAGTGGCCATCGACATCAGCCTGCTGCGCCAGAGCGCCCTGGCCACCCTCGCCCGCTATCGCCCAGCTGCCGACCCACAAGCGCCTTCGCGCACTTACTGAGGAACCTGCCCATGCCATCCGTTCCCGTTTACCAGAACTTCATCAACGGCCGCTTCACCCCCAGCGAAGCGCACATTGACGTGCTCAACCCGGCCACCGGCGCGCTGCTGTCCAAGGTGCCGGCGTCCACCGCTGCCGATGTCGACCAGGCCCTGGCAGCCGCGCGCCAGGCGCAAAAGGCCTGGGCGCGTAAACCCGCCATTGAACGCGCCGGGCACCTGCGGCGCATCGCCGCCAAACTGCGTGAGAACGTTGCGCACCTGGCGCGCACCATTACCCTGGAACAAGGCAAAGTCAGTGGCTTGGCGGAGGTGGAAGTGAACTTCACCGCCGATTACCTCGACTACATGGCCGAGTGGGCGCGGCGCATCGAAGGCGAGATCATCACCAGCGACCGCCAGAACGAAAATATCTTCCTGTTCCGTAAGCCGTTGGGCGTGGTGGCCGGCATCCTGCCGTGGAATTTTCCGTTCTTCTTGATCGCGCGCAAAATGGCGCCGGCACTGCTTACCGGCAACACCATCGTGATCAAGCCCAGCGAAGAAACCCCGAACAACTGCTTTGAATTCGCCAAGCTCGTCGCCGAGACCGACCTGCCCGCCGGTGTGTTCAACGTGGTCTGCGGCGACGGCCAGGTCGGCGGCGCACTCACGGCGCACAAGGGCGTAGACATGATCAGCTTCACCGGTAGCGTGGCCACCGGTGCGCGGATCATGACCGCCGCCGCCCCGAACATCACCAAGCTCAACCTGGAACTGGGCGGCAAGGCCCCGGCCATCGTGCTGGCGGACGCCGACCTGGACCTGGCGGTGAAAGCCATCCGTGACTCGCGCATCATCAACACCGGCCAAGTGTGCAACTGCGCCGAGCGCGTGTACGTGGAGCGCAAGGTCGCTGATCAATTCATCGAGCGCATCAGCGCAGCCATGTCCGCCACCCGCTACGGCGACCCCATCGCCAGGGCAGACGTGGAAATGGGCCCGCTGATCAATCGCCAGGGCCTGGACAGCGTCAACCGCAAGGTGCGCACCGCGTTGAGCCAGGGCGCGAGCTTGGTCAGTGGCGGGCAGATCGCCGACCTGGGGGCGGGTTTTCACTTCGAGCCGACGGTATTGGCCGGGTGCCGCGCCGACATGGAGATCATGCGCGAAGAGATCTTCGGCCCGGTACTGCCGATCCAGATTGTCGACGACCTCGACGAAGCCATCGCACTGGCCAATGACTGCGATTACGGCCTGACCTCGTCGATCTACACCCGCAACCTGGGCAAGGCCATGCACGCGGTGCGCGAGATCGACTTTGGCGAAACCTACGTCAACCGCGAGAACTTCGAGGCCATGCAAGGTTTCCACGCCGGCGTGCGCAAATCCGGCATCGGCGGCGCCGACGGCAAGCACGGCCTTTACGAGTACACCCACACGCACGTGGTGTACCTGCAGAGCTGAGCGGGTTAAACCGGGCCAGGCACGCTAGCGTGCTGGCCCCTTCGAATTTGCTTCTGATAAGGACAGCGTCATGCCCCTGACCGACTATAGCGGCCCGATCATCGACAGCCATTTGCACCTGTTCGACCCGCGTCGGCCCCAGGGCATTCCATGGCCCGAGCCGGGCAACCGGTTGTATGCCGCGCACCTGCCAGCGGATTACTGGGCCCTGGCCGAGCCACACAACGTGGTCGGCGCAATTGCCGTGGAAGCCAGCCCCTGGCGCGACGATAACCGCTGGCTGCTCGACACCCTGCGCAGCGATCCGCGCATGCTCGGCTTTGTGGGCAACCTGGACCCGCTGCACGCACGCTTTGCCGCCGACCTTGATGCCCTCGCGGATGAGCCGCTGTTCCTTGGCCTGCGCTACGGCAACCTGTGGGACCGCGACCTGTTGCTGGACCAGACACGCCCAGGGTTTATCGACGGCCTGCGCCAGCTCGCCGCCACGGGCCGCAGCCTGGACAGCGCCAACCCGAACCCGCGCCTGATCAAGGGCCTGCTGACGTTGAGCGATGCCCTGCCAGCGCTGCGCATTGTCGTCGATCACCTGCCTAATGCCCAGGTGCCGGCGGGTGAAGAAGCGGCGTATCACGCGGACCTGTTGCGCCTGGCAGAGCGCCCGAATGTGTTCGCCAAACTGGCAGAAATCCCCCAGCTCGGGCCGCACGGCGTGATCACCGACACAGCGTTCTACAACGACCGCCTGGCCGTGCTCTGGGAAGCCTTTGGCGAAGACCGTTGCTTCTTCGGCAGCGACTGGCCCAACAGTGATCATCTGGCAGATTTCGCCACCACCCTCGGGCTCGTCAAACGCTGCATGGCCGACAAATCCGAGACCGTGCAAGCCAAGTTCTTCGTGCACAACGCGGTACGGGTCTACAGCCCCGCCCCTCACCCTGGAGCGCAGTGATGCAGACACGTGCCTTTCGCATGAACCTCAACCCGGGCCAGGCCGCCGAGTACCGCCGACGTCACGATGAGATCTGGCCGGAACTCGCCCAGGCGCTGCTGGAGGCCGGCGTGGTGGATTATCGGATTTTCCTCGATGAGCCCGCCAACGCACTGTTCGCCACGCTGACCCACGAAGACGCCCATGGTTTGGATGAACTGCCTGGCACCGCACTGATGCAACGCTGGTGGAACTACATGCAAGACATCATGCACAGCCATGCGGATGCCTCGCCGGTCAGTGTCGACCTGCTGCCGATGTTCAAACTGACGCGCCCCTGATCCAACTGACCCACAACAACAATAAAAAGGATTCGACGACGTGGAAATCATTCTCCTTGGTGTGATTCTGCACTTCATCGGCGGCTTCGCTTCCGGCAGTTTCTACATCCCTTACAAGAAGGTCCGCGGCTGGGCCTGGGAAAGTTATTGGATCACCGGCGGCCTGGTGTCCTGGCTGATCGTGCCGCTGATCGCGGCGCAACTGACGGTGCCCGGCTGGGTGGAAATCCTGCGCAACGCCGACACCAGCACCCTGCTCTGGACCTACCTGTTCGGCGTGTTGTGGGGCATCGGCGGGCTGACGTTCGGCTTGAGCATGCGCTACCTCGGCTTGTCCCTCGGCATGTCGCTGATCATGGGCCTCACCTCGGCCCTCGGCGCCTTGATGCCGGCGCTGTACCGCGACCTGTTCACCACTGAAACCGAAGGCACGCTGACCTCGATGCTGGCCTCTCAAGGTGGGCATTGGGTGTTGTGGGGCGTGGCGGTGTCGTTGGTGGGTATTGCGGTGTGCGGCAAGGCCGGGCTGATCAAGGAACGCGAAGTGTCGCAGGCGGTGAAGTTCGCCAGTGTCAGCGAGTTCGCGCTGGGCAAGGGCATGCTGGTGGCGGTGATTTCCGGGGTGCTGAGTGCGTGTTTCAGCTACGGCATTTCTGCCGGCCGCCCGCTGGCCGCCGCAGCGGTAGAACACGGCGCCAACAGCCTGTTCCAGAACAACGTGACCTTTATGGTGATCATGTGGGGCGGACTGACCACGAACGGCATCTGGTGCCTGTGGCTGAACTGGCGCAACCGTACCTTTCATAACTACACCGACCGTAGCACCCCGTTGCTGGGCAACTACTTGTTAGTGGCCATCGCCGGCACCCTGTGGTTCTTGCAGTTTTTCTTCTACGGCATGGGCGAAAGCCGCCTGCAGAACGACGCCAGCTCCTGGGTACTGCACATGTCGTTCATCATCATCGTGTCCAACTGCTGGGGCTTGTATTTCCGCGAATGGCACGGCACCAGCGTCGCCAACAAGGGCGTTTTGGTAGCGGGTATCGCGGTGATCCTCGGCGCGATTGCCATGGTCGGCTACGGCAATTTCCTCGGCTGACACCACCCCATTTTTGAAGGAGTGTTTTTATGTTGCTTGCAGACAAAACCTTGATCATCACCGGCGCCTCCCGTGGCATCGGCCGCGCCGCCGCCCGTGAATGTGCACGCCAAGGTGCCCGTGTGGTCATCGGCCACAGCGGCAGTGGTCAAGGCACGGAAGCGGCCTATTCGTTGATTGAAGAGATACAGGCGTTTGGGGGTGAAGCCATCGAAGTGGGCGGCGACGCTGCGGACCCGGACACCGGCGACAAACTGGTGGCGGGCGCAGTCAAGGCCTTCGGCAGCGTCGACGTGTTCGTCAATAACGCCGGCATCTGCCCGTTCCACTCGTTCCTCGACATGCCCCGTGAGGTGTACCTGCAAACCGTCAACACCAACCTCAACGGCGCCTACTTCGCCGTACAGGCGGCGGCCAACCAGATGAAAAACCAGGGGCGCGGCGGCGCGATCATTGCCGTCAGCTCGATCAGCGCCCTGGTCGGCGGTGGCATGCAAACCCACTACACGCCGACCAAGGCTGGGCTGCATTCGCTGATGCAGTCCTGTGCGATTGCCCTGGGGCCTCATGGCATTCGCTGCAACTCGGTACTGCCGGGGACCATCGCCACCGACATCAACAAGGAGGATCTCGCGGATGAGGAAAAACTCGCCTACATGACCTCGCGCACGCCGCTGGGTCGACTCGGCGAGCCGGATGATGTGGCGGGGCCGATCGTCTTCCTGGCCTCGGACATGGCACGCTATGTGACCGGCGCGTCGTTGCTGGTGGATGGCGGGCTGTTCGTTAACTTGCAGTAACCCGTCTCTTCCAAAGACCACAGTTCCAATGTGGGGGCGGGCTTGCTCGCGAATGCAGTGTGTCAGTCACCAGATTCATGCCTGAACCACCGCATTCGCGAGCAAGCCCGCACATTAGAACTGTGGTCGCTCCCTAAGCGTGCATCTGCCCGAACTTGCCCGCGTGGAAATCAGCAAACGCCTGATGAATCTCTTGCTCGGTATTCATCACAAATGGCCCATGGCCCACGATCGGCTCGTCGATAGGCTCGCCACTCAGCAGCAAAACCTTGGCGTCGTCGCTTGCCTCCAGGGTGAGTTGGCTGCCATCGCGCTCGAACAACGCCAATTGCCCGTGGCGCGCAACCTCCTTGCCATTGACCAGCACCGTGCCGCGCAGGATTACCAGTGCGGTGTTGCGTCCTTCATGCAGGTCCAGGGTGACTGGCTTGCCGGCGTTGAGGCGCACGTCCCACACGTCTATCGGCGTGAAGGTGCGGGCCGGGCCATGGCTGCCGGCGAATTCACCGGCAATCAGGCGCAGTTGCCCGGCGTCGTTGGCCAGTGGCAATACCGGGATGTCGCCGTCGACGATAGTCTGATAACCGGCGTCGGCCATTTTGTCCTTGGCCGGCAGGTTGACCCACAGTTGCACCATCTCCAGCGCCCCGCCGCTGCGGGCGAAGGCTTCGGAGTGGAACTCCTCGTGGAGAATGCCTTTGGCGGCGGTCATCCATTGCACATCGCCCGGGCCGATTTTGCCGCCGGCGCCGGTGGAATCGCGGTGTTCGACCTCACCGTCGTAGACGATAGTCACGGTTTCAAAACCGCGATGAGGGTGTTGGCCGACGCCGCGACGTTGTTCAGTCGGGGTGAAATCAGCCGGGCCGGCGTGGTCCAGCAACAGGAATGGACTGATGTGCTTGCCCATAGTGTCGTAGGAAAACAGCGTGCGCACCGGAAA
This sequence comes from Pseudomonas sp. RA_15y_Pfl1_P11, assembly GCF_963970975.1. Classification (NCBI taxonomy): domain Bacteria; kingdom Pseudomonadati; phylum Pseudomonadota; class Gammaproteobacteria; order Pseudomonadales; family Pseudomonadaceae; genus Pseudomonas; species Pseudomonas sp. RA_15y_Pfl1_P11. The sequence goes on along the minus strand of NZ_CAXAOY010000026.1, from coordinate 7,307 downwards.
GCCGTCGCCAACCCAATGGGCGCGGGGGCTGGTGTAGATGCCGATAAGTTTTTTCATGGTGTGCCTCCAAAGTGAAGACACCATAAGTCTGCCAACGCTTGAGGACTAGCCGGCAAAAGCGACCTTATTCGTCCTATGTATAGGACAATCCCTTGGCCTGGCGCTGTCGCAGCAGGTGAAACGCGATGAATGCCGCCACCGCAAAGCAGGCCTGGATAATGATCATCGGCGCGGCACTGCCATCGCGCAATTGGCTCAACAACACCCCGCTGCAGGTCGCACCGAACATCTGCGCAAACCCCATCAAACCAGCAGCCAAACCCGCTGCGGCCCCAGACGCATGATGTTGCGCCGGGTGTCGGTGGAACCCACGATCAGCATCGACACGATCAGGCCGACATTGATGCCGTATTCAAGGTGGCTCAAGCCCGTACCGCTGGAGGTCAATGACCGCGTGTTGCGCATCGCCGATATGGCCACCCTAAGCCGTGGCTATGAAGACCCGCCCCGCTACCGCATTCGCCACCAGGGCGACCCGGCAGTGATGCTCGGCGTGATCATGTTTCAGGTGCGTTCATTCGGCGTGATGTTCATGGTCTTCGCTACCTCGCCGCTGGGTTTGATCGGTGCGGTGCCGACTTTGCTGCTGTTCAACCAGCCGTTCGGTTTGGTGCAGGGGCGAGAGAAGACGAAAGCTGCCGAAATTCCCCACATAACTGCCGGATAAGCTCTACTCCCCACCCCTGAAAAGGTCCGCAAAGTCCCTCGCCTGAATACACAGTGCGAGGGATTGCAGATGGACTTTTCTGTTGTTGGAGCTGTTTCTTGAACCCGGCCATTGGCAGGCTGGCCCTGACGCCAATGGATGTGAAGACGGTCGATGTCGAGGCCGTCTTTCGCGATTTCCGTGAATGCCTGAACACGTTTGATGACTGGGCGTCGAGCGTCTGGAGCTTTTCCGCGCTGGATATCGAGCAGGTGTTCAAGGTCGGGGATGAGGTGGCGCTGGTCGCGCCGATCAACCGTTCTCTTTATCCCAGTGCCACCACCGCCACCTGCCAGGCCAACGGCACGTTAACCCTGGTGCACATGTTTCAAAGCACGCAATTCGTGCCCATCGGCAACACGCCGGTGATGCTGCAACGCGTCGATCCCAACGGCGGCCCACTGGGCGAACCGCTCCACAAAACGATTGGCCCAAGCGGCATTCTCGAAATCAACGAGTGTGATCGCAACCAGCAGTACCGGGTCTGCTTCTATCCCAACGTTTCCAAAGATCACGTCAGGGCGCTGTATGCGTCTTATCAGGCGGTGATTGATGCATTGGACGTTCGCCTGCGCAACGAGTGGAAAAGCACCTTCCAAGCCCAGTGGAAGGACTACACAGACGCTAACCCGCTTGATCAGCGCAGGATGCTGGAGAAGGCATTTCTACATGGGATGGGCAAGGCGCTTTACAGCCTGTGGCACAACATCACACAGCTGTACGACCTACTGGCAGACATCAAGCCTAACAGCGAAAAGTTGCTTCAATACGTCTCTGAGGCCGAGCTTGATGAGCTGCTGAAACTGGGCAGTGAATCAATTGCCAAGGGTTTGCTCGTACTCAGTGATGAACCGCTGTTGTTCATCTATCTGGCGGCGACCTCCAGCTGGGTACGGATGTTGCCGCCACCAGAGATGAACGAGGTGATGGGGGAAATCACCGGCGAAGTGTTGATCAATCTGCTGCTGTTGAGGGTCGCGGGCGCCATGGGTGTGGCCGTGCGCCTGGGTGTGCAGGTGCTGAGTCAAATCAAGTCGGGTAGAGCGCGCAAGTTGCTTGAGATGTTGGCGGATCAACTGGTGGGGCCTCGGTTGGAGCCGCATATCGAAGCGGCCAAACCGATTCTGCTGGGGGGGGCCGGCGACGCCGATCAGGGTGATTCCGGATGTGCCGCTGAAGGTTGGGGATCAGGTGGTTTCCAATCCGGTGCCGATGGTTAGGGACAAGGTGGAACAGCGTTACGACAACGCCAGGCTACTGCTGACCGAGATCGAAAACGAAGTCGGCGAAACCTAACGGCTCCAGTACCACAGCAACGGCCTGATCCAACAGGAAATCGGATTTGACGGGCAGCGCACGGCTTACGTTTACGACCTCAACGGCAACCTGCAAGAAAAGACCGAATATGGCGACGATGGCAGTCAGCTAGTCACCCGCTACGAGCGCGACCATGCCGGACGCCTCGTCAGAAAAACCCTGCCCGACGGTAACATCGTCGATTACGCCTACGACCGCCAAGGCAACCTCCTCAGCGTCGACGACGGCCACTGGGCCTTGGCCTACGAATACGATCCGCAACACCGCCTCACCGCCGAACACCAAGGCTGGGGCACTCTGCGCTATGGCTACGACGCCTGCGGCCAACTTCAAAAACTGCGCCTGCCGGATAACAACCGCCTCACCTTCAACCACGACAAAGGCGGACACCTTTCCACAGTTGAACTGAATGGTGCGGTCCTGACCTCACACTTATTCAAAGCCGGCCAGGAACACCAACGCCAACAAGGCCACCTAATCAGCCACTACCACTACGACGACCAGCAACGCCTGACCCGCGCCGACCACTCCCAAGGCGAGCAGGAACACTTCGGCCATGACCCGGCGGGCAACCTGCTCATGCAAGACCGCCCCGGCCCGGACATCGTCGCCGGCAACCGTCTGATGATCCAAGGTGATCGCCATTACGACTACGACGCCTTCGGCAATCTGATCCGTGAACGCCGAGGCAAAGGCCACCAACTCGTCACCGAATACCGCTATGACTGCCAGCACCGCCTGATCGGTATAACGCAACCCAATGGAAAAACGGCCAGCTACCGCTACGACCCCTTCGGCCGCCGCATCAGCAAAACCATCGACGGCCTAACCACCGAGTTCTTCTGGCAAGGCGACAAACTCATCGCCGAACACCACGCGGACCGCCACCGCAGTTACCTCTACGAACCCGACAGCTTTCGCCCGTTGGCGCTGCTGGAAGGCTTCGGCCCAAAAGACACCAAGCCCTACCACTACCAACTCGACCACCTCGGCACCCCACAGGAACTCACCGCCTCCAACGGAGAAATCGTCTGGTCTGCGCACTACCGCGCCTACGGCGAAATCAGCCGCCTGGACATAGGAAAAGTCGACAACCCGCTGCGCTTTCAAGGCCAATACTTCGACCCGGAAAGCGGGCTGCATTACAACCGCCATCGCTACTACAATCCGGATGTTGGTCGTTACCTGACGCCGGACCCGGTGAAGCTGGCGGGTGGGATCAATGCGTACCGGTACGTGCCCAATCCTACTGGCTGGGTGGATCCTCTGGGATTAACTTCTTGCCCAAGAACCGCTGGATGCAAACCATCCTATAACGCCCAAAGTCCTTTTGACTCCGTTAAAGTCAACTCCGGTGAGCCAAAAACTCCCGGGCCGCAGCTTACAGCTAGACAGAAGAGAACTGAGGAACTTACCGAAGCAAATGCGAAACGTCGAGTACTGGAATACGAAGCAGAGTACGACATGCACATGGTTGGCAAGCACGGTCCAGAGGTAGAGAGTCACAAGATAAGAAGGCGTTCGATCAATGGAGCAGACCCAATAACAGATATAACTCCGCAAAATAAAAAAGGCGTCCCAAGTTCCCAACTTAACAGCTGGAAGCTCCAACTTCAGGCATGGACAAAGGCTACGTCTCGGGTTGAACGAGGCCTGCCGCGCTACACTGACATTGACGACAAGACAAACGATATTGTCCGCTTAGAATTACCAGGAGCTGGACGTGGCTACAGACCTAACAAGAAAGACCCTGACAATCCAACTTTCAACCCTTCAATGAATGGCGCAGAAATGAAATTTCGTGAAAGCGGAACGCCTTTTACTCTATTCCCAATTAAGGAATAAAAATGCTATTTCACCCTTCCTCCGAGCACATACCTTTCGATGCCAGCTTGAACTATTTCGTAGGCGTTTTTGATATTTATGACAGGGAGGAAACCAAAGGGAAAGCACTCGCCCGCCTCAATCCAAACGAAAAGAAAGACAGAGAAGCGCTTATACATGAGTACTGCTTAGATCCTTTCAACAGGCTTTCCTATCGCCATAGGTACCGACTAGTAGAAACCTTACTTCAGGCGTTAAACACTGAAAACTTTAACTTCCACGCTTACTTTGAGGACGATCCAGAGGCGTATTCAAAAATGGCTTGGGACGAAACCGAAATCGCCGATCCTCGAGGCTTCTTCGTCGACATCTACCGACTCGCCAACGAGGTCTGGAAGGACGACCTCGAAAAAGCCGGCCTCGAAGACCCATCAACTTGGTAAAACCAACACCACTCTCCAAGACAACATCGCCGCTTGTGGCTTGCTCGTGCTGGGCCGCGAAGCGGCCCCAGTCCAGGCAATGGGTATTTCAGATAAATAGGCATTGGCTGTTTTGGGGCTGCTTCGCTGCCCAGCGCAGGGCGCCCGCGTCAGCTTCGTCGTGGCCGCGCCGCAATTGGCGGCCAACCTGACCAATATGAAGCTGATGAGCGGCGGCGTGACCTCGGAGCTGTTCGAACAGATCGTGTACCGCATGCTCAGCGAAGGCAGCTACGCCAAGCACCGCAAGCGCATGGTGCTGCGCTTGATCGAGGCCGGTGGGCGGGTCGAGCAATGGCTCAAGCGTTGCGGCTGCGAATTGCCCATGGGTTACGAAGGCGGGATGTTTATCTGGGCGCGCCTGCCGCCTGGGATCAATGGCGAGTTGCTGACCCAGGCGGCATTGAAACAAGACATGGTGCTGGCGCCGGGCGCGCTGCTCGGTTATGACCCGGCGCACCGCGACTCGATGCGCTTCAATGTGGCTCACAGTGATGAGCCACGGGTGCAGCAGGTGTTTGAGGCGCGGTTGCAAGGTGTCAGTTGAATCAACTCACGATGTCGCTCTGTTTCAATTTGCCGTGGACCATAAGGACCAAGGCGGGCTCGTCGGGCTTGGCGCTGATGCGCAACGTACTTATCTGAGGTGCCGGGTCATAGGTCACCATCGCTTCACCGCTGGCACCAGAAAATGCACTGACGAACTTCAGCGGCATGTCACCCAGTGTCGTGGTGATTCCGGACACGTCCACCCGGTCCTCACCGCTGACGAAATCCATGATCTGGTCGGGGGCAGCCCAGGTGGACTCACTGGTCTTCCCATAAACAAAGACGTCATTGCCTTTGCCGCCCCACAAGATATCTGCCCCGCCCGCGCCGGATAAGCGGTCATCGCCATCCCTTCCCATAAGCGTGTTGGCCGCTGCGTTGCCGACCAGCAAATCATTGCCCGAGCCGCCGATGGCGTTTTCGATGGTTGCGCCGTAGGCAATCGAGACATTGCCCTTGAGCTCGCCGACGTCAGAGAACGTCCCTGGTTCCAGGCTGACCTTTTGGTCCTGCTGATAGCCGGAAAAGTCCAATGTGTCATTGCCGCCACCGTCCCAGATGGCAGCGACCATCTTGTCTTTGTCGGTCTTTAGGCTCAAGAAGTCCCGGTTCGTATTGGCGTTGAAACCGTAGGTGGTGTCGTCTTTGCGGGTTTCGTAGTTGGCGCCGTATTTCTTTTGATAGGCACCGATATCGTCCAGTTGCGGCGCCGACGCGCGGGTATCGCCATGGTCCATATAGCCTCTACCTACGCCAAAATAACTCATGCTGGTATGGCTTTCAGAGTCCTCGAAATACCCGGGCTTCGCTGGCCCGGAACGGGCGTCATATCGGCTGGGATGGCTCAGCCCCAAGGCATGGCCCAGCTCATGCACGACGGTAAAGCGACCTGCGTCGCCTTGAACGGCATGGGAAACGGCTTGATCCTCCGTTGTATCGACAAACCACACTTCGCCGCTTCGCGTGTCCTTGGGGTTTGGCAAATAAGTCTGCGGGTAGGGCTGGCCCACCTTATTGGCCAAATGGGTGTAATTGCCGATAGTCAGATGACCTTCGCTGGTTGCTGTTTTCGGTCCCTCGGTAAACGTGAGGTTTGCCACGTCGGAAATAGATCGCAAACTGCGTCGGACCTGTTGTTTTTGGAGGTCGAAGACAGGCGTGAAACCAGCTATTTTACGGGGCTTTTTATCCTTGACTTCAGAGGCCCGGAATTCATAGGTCACGTCATAATGACCATTCCCATTCATGTCCGGCCAGCCGGCACTCCCTCGCCAGAGTCTCTCGATCGCCTCTTCAGGGGTTTTTGAAGGTAATCCGTTGTGTTGGATGCCTCCACCGCGGTCATCTCGGTGCTGAAACTGTTCAATCATCTGGTATGTGCTGCTCGCACGTGAAGTAACGACTGTCATGAATGCACTCTTATCAGGCAATGAAGCCTGATCTTCCGATCCAGGGCACACACCCGGATGTGCGTTGAAGCTGGAAGTTCGAGCGATTCCGGTCAAGTGAAGCCATCGCTTTATTCCCGGATGGCGTAGGACGTCGAGCAAAGCTTGGCGCTCCCCTGAGTATCCAACCCGCAATTTTGCTTCATCGTGTAGCGCCTTATCGCCCGATACACTGCAATACAAAGGGCACAAGGCAACCGCGTCGCCAATCGCTAGACTGCGCCGACCGCGACAAACTCTGGAGCGACCTGCACGAGATGGAACACCTGGTGCGCGCAGATCGAGATCAGTTTGTGAGGTTGAATCGGGCGCTCTAAGCCTTACTCAGTCCGAATGTATAAGCTGGCTTGCCGGCGATGCAGAAGCCCGGGTTCATCAGGCACACCGAGTCGATGCCTTCGCAGGCAAGCCCCCACAGGGAAACGCGTACGCCTCATCGATCAGGTCGGCTAGCAGGCCGCCTCGGTTTTTGCTTTTGATGCAAGCCGGCCGCAACCATTAAAAGTCATGGGGGCTGTGAATTTCGCCCATGGCCCCTGCGACATTCGCTGCCCTCTTGCGCGTTGACCATCGTAGCCACACACCATATAGTGTGCCCACAAACAGAACAGACCACTACATAGTGTGCGGTATCGGTATTTATCGACCACACTATGCGCAGTATTTCAATGCCTGAAGCCTGCAAATTACTTATTTTTTGGCGGCTCCAAGGGCCGTCAAACCCGATCTGAAAGGAATATTTCGATGCTGAGTTGGGATGAAGTCGACAACGAAGACACCGGTGCAGCGGTGATCAAAGGCGCCAACGCCGGCCACGCCACCGAAGCCAACATGGACCGCCTCGACGGTGCCGGCGCTGCCGCCGCCATCGAAGCCCGCGCCGTCACCGCCAATGACTCCGCCGCCATCGTGCGCGCCAAG
>NZ_CAXAOY010000025.1:0-70759 GCF_963970975.1 Pseudomonas sp. RA_15y_Pfl1_P11 | reverse complement strand
GTAGCGTGCAGGTTGGCGTGAAAGGTAACGGTACTGAATCGACGCTGCCCAGTGGTGAGAAAGGCGCGCAGGTGAAGGTCGGCACTGACGGTAGCGTGCAGATTGGTTTGAAAGGAAATGCCACCGAATCGACGCTGCCGAATGGTGAGAAAGGTGCACCGGTAAAAGTCGGGGCCGAGGGTGATGCTAAGGTCACGGTCTTGCCTGATGGCAGCACGCAGGTGAGCCTGACGCCAGATAAAGGTAAGCATTTTAAGATTAGTTTGGCTGCCGGTATTCAGGTAAGGGTAAGTTCGGAGGATTGGTCAGGCCCGCGTTCGTCGCTGAAGCCGCGATTGATTGTCGATGAGCCAAACGTGGGCGTAAGCAGCAGCACGCCGCCAGCAATCGAGGCTAAGACCGCTACCAAGATCAGTGCAGAGGCGAAACCCGTTGCTGAAACAAGTGCAAAGGTGACGACCGGCGGTACGCCAGTCGCAAAGGTGAAGACGGGTGGTAAAACAGACGATGAGATTAAGGTCGGTATTAAGCCAAAGATTGAGATCCAGAAAGATCAGGAGTCCAAGGTCCGCACCGGAATTACATCTCCGGCTCCAGGTGCTGGACACCCTATCCATCAGCGTCTCGGCGCCGTCAATCAGCGCGTATTATGACAACGGCTGACAAGCGGCAGTGTCCAGCATGAATTTTTGATGCGGCCATTGTCATCTTCAAGAGCTAATTGCTGATCAATACTCCCCGATTGCGAGTGCAGTTGGGGAGTCCTGTACAAGGTAGGGGTCCATGTTTTCAGTATTCAATACTAGGGTGACAGGACTCAGGGATGAGCACTACGTAGTAGATTCGATTATATCCAGGGGCGTCAGTCAGACACCTTGGCAAACACTTCAGCCTAGTGTTGATTCGACTGATGTGTCTGCGCTGGCAACTGGAAAAAAGAACACGGGTTATCGCGAGGGTTGGGTGGACTGCCCGGCTGTCAGGCGCGGGGATAATCAGGCGGCATCCTTCATTACAACGGCATACCCATTTAACGGTATAAGTGGCAGAGCGGCCGGACGGCTCCTTGTTATGCCCGCCGCTGTACCCCGTGTCCCCTTCAGCGCCACGTTGTTTCCTTTTCGGCCATCGCAGAGCGCGGAGGTTGATGAACGTTCAGGTCTTTCCAAGAAGACAATTGGAGTTAAGGCGGATGATATCTGGCGTGGTTTTCGACAGAGCGATGAGGGTAACTGCGTCACCGTTGCAGCGATAAAGGTGGCAATGGCCAGGTTTGGCCAAAGTCCAAAAAGCATCTTTGCCAAGGTCGAGAAGACGGCGAAGGGATATAGCGTGACGCTGCGTGACGGTTACCACCTCCGTTTATCCGATCAGGAATTGTCGCAGGCTGCCCGCGGTGCCAAATTTACGGGGCGGGATATTGGGATGCTCAAGGACGCCAACTTCCTGTTTGCAGTAAGCGCCAAACGAGCACAGGAGGAGAACAATGATGGCAAGGCGGGTGCAAGCTTCAGGGCGGCAATAAGTAGCCTTAATGATGGTGAAGACGAGAAAGAAACCGGTGAGGCACTCAAGCGCTTGGGCCTGGGCAATTATTTGAAAAAGGCCTCGGTCAGTGAGTTGGCAAGCGGGCAGTTGGGCATGGTGAATACGGACACACATTCGGTTGCGGTCATCGGCGGGCATGAAGAGTTGTGGGGTAATAGGGGGGGCAGGCCGCGCGATGGTCAAGCCATAGCATTACGCTGATTGGGCTATGAAGTTTAATCGTTTCCTATCGCGGCCGCGTCCAACTATTTCATTTAAGAGTGAACGATATGAGTACGTTCGCAATTGGATCTTCTGCTCGCTCACATCCTATAGCGTTGCAGTTATCGAAGCACCCGGAAAAAGACACTTCTCTCCTCACTGCATTTGATGCCCCTGAGCGTGGTTTCGGCGAGCATTACAATGCGAGTTCGCACAGCGCCGTCATCAAACTGATGATGCTCACATTTGGAGAGCGCCCTGGCGATATGTTCAGCAATGTGCGGAGCAATGGCGATGGTTATGAGGTGACCATGAAAGATGGTTACAGGCTGCATCTTTCCCGGCAGGAGTTGCAACGGGCAGGGGGCGCATCGCGTTTTACGGGTCAGGACAACGTGGTACTGGGCAGTGCAAATTTCGCTCTGGCGGTGTTCATTAAACGCAAACAGCTGGGCAGTGGCAGCGCCGCTGATTTGCCAAGTTTTACCTCGGTGCTGACTCAATCTCTGCAAGGTGAAACGACCTTTAACATGCTCAAAGGCATGGGCTTGTCCGGTCATTTCCAATACCTACCCACTGCAGCGGTTGTCGGTGAAGGGGGGAAAGGGGTGGTAGACAGTTATGACGCTGGTTCAGCGCTGATTTACGCCGGCAAGGTGCAGCGCTTCGGCAGGCAGAGTTCTCCCGATCGAACCTACATGTATACGCTGGTTAATGACAGCGCGCCGAAGCCCCCCAGGGCTCCAGCCCCCGTCTCGCCGATCGTCGTGCCCAAGGTTGAACAGGTCACGACGAGTGTTCGCCCCCAGGTCGCCGAGGTTCTGCAGGGTTTCACTGCGGCCTCGCGAGCGTTTGGCGAAGTATTCGACCTGAGCAGCCATGCCGCAGTGATCAAGATGATGATGCTCAGGTTTGGCCAATCGCCCTCCGAGATGTTTAACAATGTCGAGACCACGGAGAATGGGTACAGCGTCACCATGAAAGATGGTTTTGAAGTGACGTTGTCAACACAGGAACTGCAGCGCACTACCGAAGCCTCGCGGTTTACCGGCCCTGACGCGCACATGGTCATCGACGCCAATTTCATGCTGGCCGCCTTTACCAAGCGCAAGCAGGTTGAACGCAATGCTCAGTTCGAGGCAGCGTTATTGAGCACCTTGCGCGGAGAGCACACTTACAATGTCTTGAAGGGGATGGGCCTGACCGGCTTTCTACGGGTTGTTCCGCCCGACAAGCTGCGCGATCCAACCCGCGTTGGCGTCACCCCTGCCTTCAACTATTCAAGCGCTTTGGTAGTGGATGGCATCAAGCATCGCGAAGGTGAGAAACAGGCCATCGTAAAGGACTATGGCTACCAGCTTGCCGCGGACGTTGCCCGAGCGCGCAACGCAAAGCCAGCGCAATTTCCGGCGCCCCCCGTCGGCGTCAAGCCAGTCGATATATGGGGCGGTTTCTATCAAGGCGTGGAAGGTAACTGTGTCACGGTGTCGGCGATCAAGGCGGCGATGATGAAATACGGGCAAAACCCTTTGGGGATCTTCAAGCGTGTCGACGAAACGCCGGACGGTTTCACCGTTACCATGCGCGATGGCTGCACGGTGCGCCTCACCTACGTCGAGCTGGAAATGGCACGCGCGGCGGCTAACTTCTACGGTACGGATAAAGGCCTGGTTGAGGACGCCGTGTTCCTTTATGCCGCGAGCGCCAAGCGTGCACAGTTGGAAGACCACGAATTCCGCGCCGGTGCCGGCTTTGACGTCGCCCTCAAAACACTGAATGACGGTGAGGTGCCTGGCGACGCGCTGCGCCGCTTGGGCCTGTACGCCTTCACTCGCCAGAGCAGCGTGCAGGAACTGGCGTCAGGCGTGCCAGGTACTCTGGCGAACTTCGGGCATTCCGTGGTCGTTGTCGACGGCGCTGTCGATGAATATGGCGCCAAGCGCGACTTGAACCACTCGCGCTGGATGGAAAAGGGCGGGCACGCACTGAAACTGGTTTAAACCCCACCCTTGTCGGCGATCAACAGCTCCCTGAATCCGATCATCGGCAGTGGTCGGCTGTGCCAATAGCCTTGGTACAAATGGCAACCCAAGCCCTGCAGGAATGCCAGTTGATCCTGGGTTTCCACACCCTCGGCGATCACCACCAGGTTCAGGCTGCGAGCCATCGCCACTATGGCGCGAATGATTTCGGCGTCGTTAGGGTCGTGAGTGGCGTCACGCACAAAGGATTGGTCGATCTTCAGCGCATCCACCGGCAGGCGCTTGAGGTAAGTGAGCGATGAGTAACCGGTGCCGAAGTCATCCATCGCAAAGCTCACGCCGAGTTTTTTCAGGCGGCGCATTTTGCTGATGGTGTCGTCCAGGTTCTGGATCACAATGCCTTCGGTGATTTCCAGTTTCAGCAGGTTGAACGGCAATTGGTGCTGCTTGAGGCTGCGCTCCACCCGCTCCACAAAATCGTTCTGGCGGAACTGCCGAGGGCTGATGTTCACGCACAGGCTGAAGTTCAACGGGTCTACCAGGCCTTCCGCGACCAGTTGTTGAAAGGCCGCGCAGGCTTCATCAAGGATCCAGGTACCGACTTCAAGGATCAGGCCGCTGTCCTCCAGTACCTTGATGAATTCGGACGGCGACTGCGCGCCCAGTTGCGGGTGCTGCCAGCGCACCAACGCCTCGGCGCCGACGATCTTGTTGCCGCGTGCATCCACTTGCGGCTGGTAATGCACGCTGAACTCGCCACGCGACAGCGCCAGGCGCAGGTCGGTCTCCATGCGCAGGCGTTCGCTGGCGGTTTTTTGCATGCTGTTATGGAACATCTGCGTGGTGTTGCGCCCTGAGTCCTTGGCGCGATACAGGGCGATGTCGGCGCGCTTGAGCAAGTCCGCCGGCGTGGTGCCATGGTCGGGAATCAGCGCCACGCCAATACTCGGCGTGACCTGCAAACGATGGCCATCGAGGAACATCGGCTCCGAGAGTAATTCGCGCAGGGTGTCGGCCAGTTCTTGCACCTGATTGCTGACTTCCATGCGCGAACCATCCAGGCCACTGAGCAGCACCACGAACTCATCGCCGCCCAGGCGCGCCACGGTGTCTTCCATACGCACGCTGGCCTCCAGACGTGCGGTGACGATCTTCAGCACCGAGTCGCCGACCGGATGGCCGAGGGAGTCGTTGATGTGTTTGAAGTGGTCAAGGTCCAGGAACAGCAGCGCACCGCGCAAATTGTGGCGCTTGAGCAGGGCAATTTGCTGGCTTAGGCGGTCCATCAACAGGGCGCGGTTGGGCAGGTTGGTCAACGGGTCGTGGTAGGCCAGGTGGCGGATCTGTGCCTGGGCGTTTTTCAGCAGGCTCACGTCCCGTGCTGTCAGCAGCAGGCACGGGGTTTCATTCAGGGTGATGGGCTCCACCGAGACCTCCACCGCCAGCAACTCGCCGCGTTTGTTGTGCCAGAGCATTTCCAGGTGGTGGATGCGGCCTTTGATCTGCAATTCGGCCAATAGCGCGGCGCGTTGGTTTTCATCGGCCCAGATGCCGATTTGGTAAAGGGTCAGGCCTATGGCTTCCTTGGCGCGATAGCCGGTCAGGCGGCAGAAACCGTCATTGACCTCCACATAACGGCCGGTGTCGCGCTCGGTGATGGAAATCGCGTCGGGGCTGGAATGGAAGGCCTTGGCGAACTTTTCCTCGCTGGCCTTGAGTGCAGCTTCCGAGCGTTGTTGCTGAGTGATGTCCCGCAGTGTGGTGACGATGCATGGCTGGTCGCCGACCTTGATCAAACGGCTGGAAATCACGCACGTCAGGCTTTGTCCGTTTTTGTGATGCGCCACGATCGCCACATTGCTCAGCGTATGCTCGCGGATTACCCGCTCGATTCGCTGCAGGCGTTTGCTCGACTCGTCCCACAGGCCGATCTGCTCGGCACTTTTGTCGATCACCTCAGCGGCGGTCCAGCCAAAGGTCTGGGTAAAGGCAGGGTTAATCTCCATAAATGCGCCGCTGTTCAGGCAGGTCACGCAGATTGGATCCGGGCTGGCCTGGAACAGGCTGGCGAATTTTTCTTCGGAGGCGGTCAGGCGTTGTTCGCGCTCCACCTGGTCGGTGATGTCCAGCAAGGTGCCGGCCATCCGCAGCGGCGCGCCTTTGTCATCGCGATACAGGCGGGCACGGCTTTCAAGGTAGCGCGAGCTGCCGTCTTCCATGGGCACGCGGTAGGTCAGTTGATAATTGCCGGCTGGCCCCTCGCGCAGGGTGCGGTAGGCGTCGCGCATGCTGTCGCGTTCTTCATGGGGCATGCCTTCGAAAAACGCATCGAAGGACTCATGGAACGGTTCGGGCGGCAGGCCGTGCAATTGGGCGGAGCGTGCCGAGCCGTAGAGCATGCCGGTGGGGATGTGCCAGTCCCAGGTGCCCAGTTGCGCAGAATCCAGGGCCAGGTCGAGGCGTTCCTGGCTGTCCTTGAGGGCTTGCTCGGCGTTTTTGCGCTCGGTGGTGTCGAGAAAGGTGCTGAGTAAATACGCCTCACCTTCCAACTCGACCTTTTGTGCGCTGAGGGTGCCATCGTGGACCTGGCCGTTGCTGGCACAAAACTGCACCTCCATGGTAATGGGCCGGCCCTTGCGCTGCGTGGCCTTGACCAGCAACGCACGTTGCTCCGGGCGGCGCCACAGGCCGAGCTCCAGGGTGGTGCGGCCAATGGCATCGGCCAGCGGCCAGCCAAAGAGCATTTCGAAATATTGGTTGGCTTCGCTGATCAAACCGTCGCACTGGCGGGTCAGTAATACCATGTTGGGGCACAGGTGGAACAAGGTGGCAAAGCGTTTTTCGGAGTGGCTGAGGGCGTGCTCGCGTTCGCGCTGGCGGGTGGTCTCGCGGATAACCCCAATCATGCGGCGCCGACCGGCTTTATCGGGCGCCAGGCTGCCGTTGATTTCCAGCCAGTGATGGGTGCCGTCCGGCCACTGGATGTGGTGGTGCATGGCTTGCTCGAATGGCTCGCCGGCCAGTACGGCGTGAAAGGCCCGCACCACTCGGGCGCGATCCTGTGGCGCCAGCAGGTCGAGATAATCCAGGTCCTTGGACAGTGGTTGGCGCGGGTCAAAGCCGAACAGCGCCTGAGTGCCCCGCGACCAGCTTATCCTGCCGCTGTCGATCTCCCAGCACCATGCACCTAGCCGGGCGGCATTGAGCGCTGCCAGCAACTGCGGGGCACTGTCCCAGCTTTGCTCCGCCTCTTGAGGATCAAGGGCGTAGATGCGGGGCAGGGGTGGCACGGAATCGGCGGGGTTGCGCATTATCAAAGGGCCTTGGCTCGATGGGCGGAAAGCGCGGGTTCTTTCAGACCTTGAGGCCGCACAGTGTCATGCCGGTACCCCTGGCAGATCGACCTGTGCATCCAATAGGCTCATGAAAGCCCGCGCAGCGTTCGACAGCGTCCTTTCGGTGTGCACGATATAGCCTAGCTGGCGACTGAGCTGTATGCCCGGCAAAGCGATACTTGCCACCTGCTCATCGAGCATGGTGCGCGGTAAAACGCTCCAGGCCAGGCCGATCGACACCATCATCTTGATAGTTTCCAAATAGTTAGTGCTCATTGCGATGTTCGGCGTGAGGCCCTGAGCCTCGAACAGCCGGCTGACAATATGGTGAGTAAAGGTGTTACCGCCCGGGAAAACCGCCGGGTGGCGGGCGATATCGGCCAGGTTGACGCGGTCATTGCTGATCAGGCTGTGCTCCGGTGCCACCACGAAATCCAGCGGGTCGTCCCACACCGGTGTTGCACGTACAAGGTTGTGCGGATCGGGCGCCAGGGTAATTACTGCCACTTCGGCGCGGCCGTGGAGGATTTCTTCGTAGGCCACTTCCGAATCGAGGAACTGAATATCCAGCGCCACATTGGGGTATTGCCGGGTAAAGGTGCGTAGCACAGGCGGCAGGCGGTGCAGGCCGATATGGTGGCTGGTGGCCAGGGTCAGGCGACCGCTGACTTCGCCGGTCAGGTTAGTGAGTGCGCGGCGCGTGTCGTCCAGCACATTGAGGATCTGATAGGCGCGCGGCAGCAGGGCCCGCCCGGCTTCCGTCAGGCCGACTTCACGACCCAGGCGGTCGAACAATCGCACCTTTAGTTGTTGCTCCAGGCCGGCAATGCGTTTGCTGATGGCGGGTTGGGTCAGGTGCAGGCGTTCACCGGCGCCGGAGAAGCTGCCAGTCTCGGCGATGGCGATAAAAGCATTGAGGTTGGCCAGGTCCATGGTGGTATTCCAGTTGGTAATCCAAAGCATAAAAAATATGAATTTGAGTTATTTAATGTAGCGCCATACCATCAGCCTCACAAGCCAAAGGGTTATTGAAAAGCCCGGCGTATAGAAGCACCGATGATGAGGACCGACTGATGGCCGGCAAAACGCTTTACGACAAGCTTTGGGATTCCCATGAAGTGAAACGGCGCGACGATGGCTCGTCGCTGATCTATATCGACCGTCACATCATCCATGAAGTGACCTCGCCCCAAGCGTTCGAAGGCCTGCGACTGGCCGGGCGCAAGCCCTGGCGCGTCGACTCGATCATCGCTACCCCGGACCACAACGTACCGACCACCCCTGAGCGCAAGGGCGGTATCGACGCCATCGTCGACACCGTATCGCGTTTGCAGGTGCAGACCCTCGACGACTACTGCGACGAATATGGCATCACCGAATTCAAGATGAATGACGTGCGTCAAGGCATCGTCCACGTGATCGGTCCGGAGCAGGGCGCGACCTTGCCGGGCATGACCGTGGTTTGCGGCGACTCCCATACCTCCACCCATGGCGCGTTTGGCGCCTTGGCCCACGGCATCGGTACTTCTGAGGTTGAACATGTGTTCGCCACCCAGTGCCTGGTCGCCAAAAAGATGAAGAACATGCTGGTGCGCGTTGAGGGCAAATTGCCGTTCGGCGTGACCGCTAAAGACATCGTGCTGGCGGTAATCGGCAAGATTGGCACCGCCGGCGGTAATGGCCATGCCATCGAGTTCGCTGGCAGTGCGATTCGCGACCTGTCCATCGAAGGCCGCATGACCATCTGCAACATGTCCATCGAAGCCGGTGCCCGTGTGGGCATGGTGGCGGCGGACGAGAAGACCGTCGACTACGTAAAAGGCCGTCCGTTCGCGCCAGCAGGCGCCGATTGGGATGCTGCGGTAGAAGCCTGGAAAGACCTGGTGTCCGACGCCGATGCAGTGTTCGACACTGTGGTTGAACTCGACGCTGCCCAGATCAAGCCGCAAGTCAGCTGGGGCACTTCGCCGGAAATGGTTCTGGCCGTCGATCAGAACGTGCCAGACCCTGCCAAAGAGGTTGACCTGGTCAAGCGCGGTTCCATCGAGCGCGCCTTGAAGTACATGGGGCTGAAAGCCAACCAGGCGATTACCGACATTCAACTGGATCGCGTGTTCATCGGTTCATGCACCAATTCTCGGATCGAAGACCTGCGCGCCGCAGCGGTGATCGCCAAAGGCCGCAAAGTCGCTTCGACCATCAAGCAAGCCATCGTGGTGCCAGGTTCGGGGCTGGTGAAGGCGCAAGCCGAGGCGGAAGGCCTGGACAAGATCTTCCTCGAGGCCGGCTTTGAATGGCGTGAGCCGGGCTGCTCGATGTGCCTGGCGATGAACCCGGACCGTTTGGAGTCGGGCGAGCATTGCGCGTCCACCTCCAACCGTAACTTCGAAGGGCGCCAGGGTGCCGGTGGGCGCACCCACCTGGTCAGCCCGGCCATGGCCGCTGCGGCTGCCGTCAACGGTCGTTTCATCGACGTTCGCGAATTGATCTGAGGAATACCCGATGCGTGCTTTTACACAACACACAGGTTTAGTCGCGCCGTTGGACCGTGCCAACGTGGACACCGACCAGATCATCCCCAAGCAGTTCTTGAAGTCGATCAAGCGCACCGGTTTTGGCCCGAACCTGTTCGACGAGTGGCGCTACCTGGACGTGGGCTACGCCTACCAGGACAACTCCAAGCGCCCGCTGAACAAGGACTTCGTGCTCAACGCCGAGCGTTACCAAGGCGCCAGCGTGTTGCTCGCCCGGGAAAACTTCGGCTGCGGCTCCAGCCGTGAACACGCGCCGTGGGCGCTGGAAGAATATGGCTTTCGCAGCATCATTGCGCCGAGCTATGCCGACATCTTCTTCAATAACAGCTTCAAGAACGGCTTGTTGCCGATCATCCTCACCGATGAAGAAGTCGACGAACTGTTCAAACAAGTGGAAGCCGATGTGGGCTACCAGTTGACGGTTGACCTGGCCGCGCAAACCGTGACCCGTCCGGACGGCAAGGTGTATCACTTTGAAGTCGATGCTTTCCGTAAGCACTGCCTGATCAACGGCCTGGACGATATCGGCCTGACCTTGCAGGACGGTGATGCAATTGCCGCGTTTGAGGCCAAGCACCGGGCTAGCCAGCCATGGTTGTTTCGCGATGCCTGATTCTATGTAAGCCGGACTGGCCCCTTCGCGAGCAAGCCCGCTCCCACATTTGACTGCATTTCAACTGAAGGAACTCGGTCGAATGTGGGAGCGGGCTTGCTCGCGAAAGCGGCAGTAAAAACAACACAAGTCCCAAGGAAAACCACCATGACACGCACCGCCCACACCCAAGTCGTGCAAAAACAATTCGGTGAGCAAGCCTCGGCCTACCTGAGCAGTGCCGTGCACGCCCAAGGCACCGAATTCGCGCTGCTCCAGGCCGAACTGGCCGGGCAGGGCAGTGCGCGACTGCTGGATTTGGGCTGCGGCGCCGGTCATGTCAGTTTTCACGTGGCGCCGCTGGTCAAAGAAGTCGTGGCCTACGACCTCTCCCAACAGATGCTCGACGTAGTCGCCGGCGCAGCTTTAGACCGCGGCCTGGACAACATTCGCACCGTACAGGGCGCCGCTGAACGCCTGCCGTTCGCCGACGGCGAGTTCGACTACGTGTTCAGCCGCTATTCGGCCCACCACTGGAGCGACCTCGGCCTGGCCCTGCGTGAAGTACGCCGGGTGCTCAAGCCAGGCGGCGTGGCGGCCTTCGTGGACGTCTTGTCACCGGGCAGCCCGCTGTTGGACACTTACCTGCAAACCGTCGAAGTACTGCGCGACACCAGCCACGTGCGTGATTACTCCGCCGCCGAATGGATGCGTCAGCTCAGCGAAGCCGGTTTGCACGTACGCAACAGCAGCCGTCAGCGCCTGCGCCTGGAATACACCTCGTGGGTCGAGCGCATGCGCACGCCAGCGGTATTGCGCGCCGCAATCCTCGAGCTGCAAACGGCGATGGGCCAGGAAGTGCGCGATTACTACGAAATTCAGGCCGACGGCACCTTCAGCACCGACGTGCTGGTGGTCTGGGCCGAACGCTGATTGATTTTCCCCGACCTGCCCACGGGCGGGTCGCTTGATGAAATGAGGAACGCATGAGCAAGCAGATTCTGATTCTCCCTGGCGACGGTATTGGTCCGGAAATCATGGCCGAAGCGGTCAAGGTCCTGGAACTCGCCAACAGCAAGTACAGCCTGGGCTTTGAACTGAGCCACGACGTGATCGGCGGTGCGGCCATCGACAAGCACGGCGTGCCGCTGGCCGACGAAACCCTGGACCGCGCTCGCGCGGCTGACGCCGTACTGCTCGGCGCCGTGGGTGGCCCGAAATGGGACAAGATCGAACGTGACATCCGCCCTGAGCGCGGTCTGCTGAAAATCCGCGCGCAACTGGGCCTGTTCGGCAACCTGCGCCCGGCGATCCTCTACCCGCAACTGGCCGACGCGTCGAGCCTCAAGCCGGAAGTGGTGGCGGGCTTGGATATCCTAATCGTGCGTGAGCTGACCGGCGGTATCTATTTTGGCTCGCCACGCGGCGTGCGTGAGTTGGAGAATGGTGAGCGCCAGGCCTACGACACGCTGCCGTACAGCGAGAGCGAAATCCGTCGTATCGCCCGTGTCGGTTTCGACATGGCCCGCGTGCGCGGCAAAAAGGTTTGCTCGGTGGATAAAGCCAACGTATTGGCTTCCAGCCAGCTGTGGCGCGAAATTGTTGAAGAAGTGGCCAAGGACTACCCGGACGTCGAACTGAGCCACATGTACGTCGACAACGCCGCCATGCAACTGGTGCGCGCGCCGAAGCAGTTCGACGTGATCGTCACCGACAACCTGTTCGGCGACATTCTGTCCGACCAGGCGTCGATGCTCACCGGTTCCATCGGCATGCTGCCATCGGCGTCCCTGGACACCAACAACAAGGGCATGTACGAGCCTTGCCACGGCTCGGCGCCGGACATCGCGGGCCAGGGCATTGCCAACCCGCTGGCGACGATTCTGTCGGTGTCGATGATGCTGCGTTACAGCTTCAACCTGAGCGACGCCGCAGACGCCATCGAGAAAGCCGTGAGCCTGGTGCTGGACCAGGGTTTACGCACTGGCGACATCTGGTCGCAGGGTTGCACCAAGGTCGGTACGCAAGAAATGGGCGACGCAGTAGTCGCCGCGCTGCGGAATCTGTAATCTCTCGGGCCCGCTTGCAGTTGTTGCTGCAAGGCGGCCCACTTTTTAACAAGGTGTAGTTGCGATGAAACGTGTAGGTCTGATCGGTTGGCGCGGTATGGTCGGTTCCGTGCTCATGCAGCGGATGCTGGAAGAGCAGGATTTCGATCTTATTGAGCCGGTGTTTTTCACCACGTCGAACGTGGGTGGCCAAGGGCCGTCCGTGGGCAAGGATATTGCCCCGCTCAAAGACGCCTACAACATTGAAGAGCTGAAGACCCTCGACGTGATTCTGACCTGTCAGGGTGGCGACTACACCAGCGAAGTCTTCCCCAAGCTGCGCGAAGCCGGCTGGCAGGGCTACTGGATCGACGCCGCCTCGAGCCTGCGTATGCAGGATGACGCGGTAATCGTCCTGGACCCAGTGAACCGCAAGGTCATCGACCAGCAACTGGACGCCGGCACCAAGAACTACATCGGTGGCAATTGCACCGTCAGCCTGATGCTGATGGGCCTGGGCGGTTTGTTTGAAGCCGGCCTGGTCGAGTGGATGAGCGCCATGACCTATCAGGCGGCTTCCGGTGCCGGCGCGCAGAACATGCGTGAACTGATCAAGCAAATGGGCGCGACCCACGCAGCCGTCGCCGATCAACTGGCGGACCCGGCCAGCGCGATCCTCGATATCGACCGGCGTGTGGCCGAAGCCATGCGCAGCGATGCGTACCCGACCGAGAACTTCGGCGTGCCATTGGCTGGCAGCCTGATCCCATGGATCGACAAAGAACTGCCGAACGGCCAGAGCCGCGAAGAGTGGAAGGCCCAGGCCGAGACCAACAAGATCCTCGGTCGCTTCAAGAGCCCGATCCCGGTGGATGGCATCTGCGTGCGCATCGGCGCGATGCGCTGCCACAGCCAGGCGCTGACCATCAAGCTGAACAAAGATGTGCCGATTGCCGATATCGAAGGGCTGATCAGCCAGCACAACCCGTGGGTCAAGCTTGTGCCGAACAACCGTGATATCAGCATGCAGGAGCTGAGCCCGAACAAGGTCACGGGTACCCTGAATGTGCCGGTGGGTCGTCTGCGCAAGCTGAACATGGGCACCCAGTACCTGGGCGCGTTCACCGTTGGCGACCAACTGCTGTGGGGTGCGGCTGAGCCGTTGCGTCGTATGCTGCGGATTCTGCTGGAGCGTTGATCGCTTGAGGCAAGATGAGAAACCCGCGTTCTGTTGACAGGCGCGGGTTTTTTTTGTTGTGCTTTTGGGCCTCTTCGCGAGCAAGCCCCACATTTGATTGCATTTAACTCGGTCGAATGTGGGGCTTGCTTGCAAAGAGGCCATCAGTCACACCACAAACGCTGGGTTAATTGCCTCACCCCCCACCACCCGGTAAAGTGCCGCTCCCCCGCAATGCCCGAGGCAGCCCCCATGACCCAGACCTTTGATATCGCCGTAATCGGCGCCACCGGCACCGTTGGCGAAACCCTGGTGCAGATCCTTGAAGAGTTGAGCTTCCCGGTGGGCACCCTGCATTTGCTGGCGGGCAACAACTCGGCTGGCGCATCCGTGCCGTTTCGCGGCAAGAACGTGCGGGTGAGGGAAGTCGATGAGTTCGACTTCAGCAAAGTGCAACTGGCTTTTTTTGCGGCGGGACCGGCGGTTACCTTGAGTTTCGCCCCGCGTGCCACCGCGGCGGGTTGCTCGGTGATCGACTTGTCTGGCGCCTTGCCGGCCGCGCAAGCGCCGCAAGTGGTGCCGGAAGCCAACGCCCATGTGCTTGATGGCCTGAAAAAACCGTTCCAGCTCGGCAGCCCAAGCCCATCGGCGACCAACCTGGCGGTGGTACTGGCGCCCTTGCGTGGCCTGTTGGATATCCAACGCGTGAGCGTCACCGCCAACCTGGCAATGTCGGCCCAGGGGCGCGAGGCGGTCAGCGAGCTCGCACGTCAAACCGCTGAGCTGCTGAACATGCGCCCGCTGGAACCGACGTTCTTTGATCGTCAGGTCGCGTTCAATGTGTTGGCGCAAGTCGGCGCGCCAGACGCCCAGGGTCATACAGCCTTGGAAAAACGCCTGGTCCATGAACTGCGTGCAGTGCTGGAATTACCTTTGCTAAAGATTTCCGCAACTTGCGTTCAAGCCCCGGTGTTTTTTGGCGATAGCCTGACTGTGTCTCTGCAATTGGGCGCAGCGGTGGATCTCGCCGCCGTGAACCGCGCACTCGACACAGCTCCAGGTATAGAGCTCGTGGATGAGGGGGACTATCCCACCGCAGTGGGCGACGCGGTAGGCCAGGATGTTATTTATGTAGGGCGGGTCCGTAAGGGTGTGGATGACCCGGCGGAACTAAATCTGTGGTTGACGTCAGATAACGTACGCAAAGGCGCCGCACTGAACGCCGTACAGTTGGCGCAGTTGTTGATAAAAGACCTTGTGTAAAAGATACTTGGCGGCAATTTGTAGATTGATTCTAGCCAGGCACTATGCTTGGTCCAAAGCAGAACAGAAGCGCGTCGGTAACCTATCGGCTCGCCATGCCTTATGGCAGCGGTTACCAACCTTCTCGCAGGCCGGGGAGTGTTCAAACAAAGGATGAGGCTATGGTTCAAGTTCGCAAACTGGTGTTAGCAATAGCGGCCGCCTCGGCGCTGTCCTCCGGTATGGCGCAGGCGCTGCAGCTGGGGGAGATGACCCTCAAGTCGAAGTTGAACCAGCCGTTGGCGGTGGAGATCGAATTGCTCGATGTCGGTGGCCTCACGGCTTCCGAGATCACGCCGAGCCTGGCCTCATCTCAGGCGTTTGTGGACGCGGGTGTCGATCGCCAGGCGTTCCTCAATGACCTGACTTTTACCCCGGTGGTCAATCCCAATGGCCGCAGCGTGGTGCGTGTCACCTCAAGCAAGCCGCTGCCGGAATCCTACGTACGCTTCCTGCTGCAGGTGCAATGGCCCAATGGCCGTCTGATGCGCGATTACAGCGTATTGCTCGACCCGGCCAAATTCGACCAGCGGGCACCGACGGCCGCCGCACCTGCCTCGCGTGTGGCGGCGCCGGCCAGCACCGCGCCAGCCGTGAGCAAGCCGGCGCAGTACACCACCACCTCCCGCGACACCTTGTGGGAAATTGCCGCGAAGAATCGCAATGGCGGCTCGGTCCAGCAGACGATGCTGGCGATCCAGGCGCTCAACCCGGGCGCGTTTATCGACGGCAATATCAACCTCCTGAAAACCGGCCAGGTCCTGCGCCTGCCAGATACCGTAGAAAGCACCGCGCTGCCGCAACCCCAGGCGATAGCCGAAGTCCGCGCGCAGAATAACGCCTGGCGCCAGGGTCGGCGCGTCGCCACCAACCCTGCGGCGGGTAAGCAGCAACTGGACGCCACCAAGCGCGCCCAAGCTGGCAACGCGCCAGCGACTACCAACGCTAAGGACAACTTGAGCCTGGTTTCGGCCGAGGCGGCCAAGAAGGGCGCCAAAGGCAAGGCTGGCGACAGCGCGGTTCTGAGCGACAAACTGGCAATGACCCAGGAGCAACTGGACACCACTCGTCGCGACAACGAAGAGCTGAAAAGCCGCGCGGCCGACCTGCAAAGCCAGTTGGACAAGCTGCAAAAACTGATTCAACTGAAAAACGATCAGCTTGCCCGTTTACAGGCTGAAAAGGGGGCTCCGGTCGCTCCGGCCACTGCAGCAATGCCCGCTCAGTTGGCGGGTGAGCCGGCTGCTGCCCCTTCAGTGCCCGATGCAGCGACAGCAGCGCCTGTGCCAGCGGCTGAACCGGTCGAAGCTGATGCAGCGCCTGCCACCACCGAGGGCAAATTCAACGACCTGCTGACTAGCCCCGCCTTGCTCGGCTTGCTCGGCGGTGCGGCTATTTTGTTGGTGCTGTCGCTCCTGCTGTTGTGGGCGCGCCATCGAAATGCTCGCCGCGAAGAGGAAAAGCACCTGCGCATGGCGCGGGCCCTGGCTGAAGAGCCGGAGTTCGCCTCCAACATCGACCACGACCTGCCGCCGGACAGTTTCGAAGGCCTCGAAGTGCCGCCGCCAAGCGTCAAGTTGGCCGCCGCTCCAGCAGCGGCCCCAGCCGTTGAGCCGGCAGTTGTTGTGCCGACCGTTGCCTCTGTACTTGCGCCGCTGGCTGTTGCTGTGGCCCCGGAAAACTCCAGCGATTCACTGGCCCAGGCCCAATCCCATATCGACCGCGGCCACCTGAACCAGGCCGCCGATGTGCTGGAGCAGGCAATTAAGCATGAGCCCAAGCGCAGCGACCTGCGTTTGAAGCTGATGGAAGTCTACGGCCTGCAAAGCGACAAGGACGGCTTCGTCACCCAAGAGCGTCAACTGGTAGCCAATGGTGAAAACCACGCCCAGGTCGAGCAGCTCAAAAGCCGCTTCCCGGCCATGGCCGTTTTGGCGGCGGGCGTCAGCGCTGCGGTTGCCGCCGCCGCGCTGGACGCTCAATACGTCAAGGATTTGCTCGAAGACAAGCCGGCTGAGCCTGCGCCAGAGACCTTCGACACCGATTTCGATTTGAGCCTGGACGATCTGGAAGCGGCATCCCCGGCTGAGGTCAAGGACGATCAGCAGACATTCGAGTCGCTCCTGCAGCAGCAGACTGAAGCCAAGGCCGCTCCTGATGATCTGTCGGACTTCGACCTGGACCTGCAACCTGATGCACCGGCTTCGGCGCAATCCGATGACGACTTCCTCTCGGGCCTGGACGAGCAGATGAAGGACGTGCCTGCTGTCGAACCGCCGACCCTGACCCCTGCGGCGCTGGACGATTTCGATCTGCCGGAAGATTTCGACCTGTCCCTGGCCGACGAGCCGCAAGCAAGCGCCAAGCCTAATGCTTTTGCGTCGGAGCTGGATGACGTCAATGCCGAACTGGACCGCCTGTCCCAGAGCCTGGAACATCCGTCCATCGAGCCGTCCTTTACTGCGGAAGACGCGGCGCTGGGGGATGATGAGCCGGAATTCGACTTCCTCTCCGGCACGGATGAGGTGGCCACCAAGCTTGACCTGGCCCAAGCCTATATCGACATGGGCGATGCGGACGGCGCGCGGGACATCCTCTCCGAAGTGCTGACTGAAGGAGATGAGACCCAGCGCGGCGAGGCTAAGGAAATGCTTGACCGGCTGGCGTGATCGTCGACTGTTAAAGCAGCGGCGCCCTTCGGGGCGCCGTTTTGCTTTTGTGGGCTCCCACACAAACCGGCATAATGACCCCCTCTGCGCAACTCATCAGGCTCTCAGTTCTTGGCAAATATAGATAACGCGGCCGCCGAAATGGCGGCCGCAGGCTTTTACCGCATCGCCCTTGGCGTGGAATACAAAGGCTCGCGCTATCGCGGCTGGCAGCGCCAGGCCTCCGGTGTGCTGACGGTGCAGGAAACCCTGGAAAAGGCCCTGTCCAAAGTCGCCGATTCGCCGGTATCGCTGATGTGCGCCGGGCGCACCGACGCCGGCGTGCACGCCTGCGGCCAGGTAGTGCACTTCGACACCCAGGCTGAACGGTCAATGAAAGCGTGGGTGATGGGCGCCAATATCAATCTGCCCCATGACGTCAGTGTCAGCTGGGCCAAGGTGATGCCGGCGCACTTTCATGCACGCTTCAAGGCGATCGCCCGGCGTTATCGCTACGTGATCTACAACGATCAGATCCGCCCGGCGCACCTCAACGAAGAAATTACCTGGAACCACCGCCCGCTGGATGCCGAACGCATGGCCGAAGCGGCGCAGCACCTGGTGGGCGTGCATGATTTCAGCGCCTTTCGTGCCGGCCAGTGCCAGGCCAAGTCGCCGATCAAGGAGGTCCACCACTTGCGGGTGACCCGTCACGGCAAGATGATTGTGCTGGATATTCGCGCCGGGGCCTTCCTGCACCATATGGTTCGAAACATTGCCGGGGTGCTGATGACTATCGGCACGGGCGAGCGCCCGGTGGAGTGGGCCAAGGAAGTACTGGAAAGCCGCATTCGCCGCACGGGCGGGGTCACGGCACATCCGTTCGGCCTGTACCTGGTGGATGTGGAGTACCGCGACGAGTTCGAATTGCCGGAACGTTTCATCGGGCCACACTTCCTCACAGGTTTCAGCGAACTTGGCGGCTGACGCCCGGAAAAGCTTTTGTTACCATCCGGGACTTTCTGGTTCCAACCCCGAGGTTTTCACGACATGTCAGCCGTTCGCAGCAAGATTTGCGGGATTACCCGCATAGAAGACGCGCTGGCGGCGGTCGAGGCGGGCGCGGATGCCATCGGTTTCGTGTTTTACGCCAAGAGCCCGCGGGCGGTGAGTGTGTTGCAGGCGCGGGCGATCATTGCCGCATTGCCGCCGTTCGTGACCACCGTGGGTCTGTTCGTCAACGCCAGCCGGTGTGAGCTCAACGAAACCCTGGATGCCGTACCGTTGGACATGCTGCAGTTCCATGGCGACGAAACGGCGGAAGAATGTGAAAGCTATCAGCGCCCGTATATCAAGGCGTTGCGCGTCAAGGCCGGGGATGACATCGCGGCGGCGTGTGCCGCCTATGGTGGCGCTCGCGGGATTCTGCTCGACACCTACGTCGAAGGCGTGCCCGGCGGCACCGGCGAAGCGTTTGATTGGTCGCTGATTCCCGAAGGTTTGAGCAAGCCGATCATCCTGGCTGGCGGGCTCAACCCTGCGAATATCGCGGCCGCGATCGAACAGGTTCGGCCGTATGCCGTGGATGTCAGTGGTGGGGTAGAGCAGGGCAAGGGCATCAAGGACCACAGCAAGATTCGCGCATTCATGCGGGCCGTGCGCAACAGCGGTGGTGGGATGTGACGGCTGGCAGTCTGCCGCCGTCCATAACTACCACTGTGTAAAACAGCCCGGCGCCGCCTCAGGGTGGCCCGGAAATGAAGTGGCAACCCTGCGCTGGCAGGTTGTCTGGAAGGCTGAGGGTGCATGCAGGAAATGGCCGGTCGAACGTCTGACCCCGTCCAGTATGTGTCATCGCCACATATGAATTTAGCTCAAGGGCATACGCGGGGCTGTGTTCAAGCCACCGGTACTGGAGAAAGAAAGCATGAGCAACTGGTTAGTAGACAAACTGATCCCTTCGATCATGCGTTCCGAGGTGAAGAAAAGCTCGGTTCCTGAAGGTCTGTGGCACAAGTGCCCATCCTGTGACGCGGTGCTGTATCGCCCCGAGCTTGAAAAGACCCTGGACGTTTGCCCCAAGTGCAACCACCACATGCGTATTGGCGCGCGCGCCCGCATCGACATTTTCCTGGATGCTGACGGCCGCAACGAGCTGGGCGCTGACCTGGAGCCGGTTGACCGTCTCAAGTTCCGTGACAGCAAGAAGTACAAGGACCGCTTGGTCGGTGCGCAGAAGCAGACCGGCGAGAAAGACGCGCTGATTTCCGTCAGCGGCAAATTGCTCGGCATGCCAGTTGTGGCGTCGGCGTTTGAATTCTCCTTCATGGGGGGGTCCATGGGGGCCATCGTCGGTGAGCGCTTTGTCCGCGCGGCCAACTATGCCCTGGAAAACCGTTGCCCGATGATCTGCTTCGCCGCCTCCGGTGGGGCTCGTATGCAAGAAGCCCTGATTTCCCTGATGCAAATGGCCAAGACCTCCGCGGTACTGGCGCGTCTTCGCGAAGAAGGCATCCCGTTCATCTCCGTGCTCACTGACCCGGTCTACGGCGGTGTTTCCGCCAGCCTGGCAATGCTGGGTGATGTGATCGTCGGCGAGCCAAAGGCCCTGATCGGCTTTGCCGGCCCGCGCGTGATCGAGCAGACCGTACGCGAAAAGCTGCCCGAAGGTTTCCAGCGCAGCGAGTTCCTGCTGGAGCACGGTGCTATCGACCTGATTATCCCGCGCAGTGAGCTGCGCCCGCGCCTGGGCAACCTGCTGGCGCAAATGATGGGCCTGCCGACGCCTGTCTACGTCGCGCCTAAAGTCGAGCCGATTGTGGTGCCGCCGGTGCCTGCAAACCTATGACCCAGCGCACCCTGGGCGAATGGCTTGCCTACCTTGAGCAGTTGCATCCTTCCGCCATCGACATGGGCCTGGAGCGTTCGCAACAGGTAGCGGCCCGCCTCGGGTTGGGTCGTCCGGCGCCGCGCGTGATCACGGTAACCGGCACCAACGGCAAAGGCTCTACCTGTGCCTTTGTCGCGGCGCTGCTCCAGGCCCAAGGGCTGAAAGTCGGCGTCTACAATTCCCCGCACCTGCTGCGTTACAACGAGCGGGTGCAACTCAATGGCGTCGAAGCCACTGATACGCAACTCTGCGAAGCCTTCGCCGCACTCGATGCGGGCCGAGGCGAGATTTCCCTGACTTATTTCGAGATGGGCACCCTGGCGGCGTTCTGGCTGTTTGAGCGTGCGCAACTGGATGTGGTGGTGCTGGAAGTCGGTCTGGGCGGGCGTCTGGACACGGTCAACGTGGTGGATGCCGACCTTGCGCTGGTCACCAGCATTGGCGTGGACCACGCCGACTATCTGGGTAACACCCGTGAGTCCGTGGCTTATGAAAAAGCCGGTATCTTCCGCCAGGGCAAGCCTGCGCTGTGTGGTGACCTAAATCCGCCGCACACCTTGCTGGACAGGGTGCGCGAGCTGGGTTGCCCGTTCTTCCTGCGCGGCCGCGAATTCAATCTTGAGATCGTTGAGCAGCACTGGCAATGGCGTGGGCTCGATGCCCGTGGCCAGGCGGTGGAACTGCGTGACCTGCCGCTATTGAACCTGCCATTGGAAAACGCCGCGCTCGCGCTGCAAGCCTATCTGCTGCTGGATCTGCCGTGGAATGCCGAGCAGATTGCTGCCACATTGCTGGCGACTCGCGTGGTAGGGCGTCTGGATCGTCGTGCGTTCGAATGGCAGGGCAAGCGCCTGAACTTGCTGTTGGATGTGGGGCACAACCCCCATGCGGCCGAGTACCTGGCTCAGCGCCTTTCACGCACGCCGTCGGTCGGTCGTCGCCTTGCCGTATTCGGTCTGCTGGCGGACAAGGACCTGGATGGCGTGGTCGCGCCCTTGTTGGGCAGTGTCCAGGCCTGGGCTGTGGCGCCGCTGGATACTTCGCGTAGTCGCCCGGCTGCTGAGCTGGAACTGGCGTTGCAGAACCTTGGTGCACCTGTGGCGTCGTATACAAGCGTCACCGAGGCCCTTGAAGCGCAGTGCGCCGTTGCTACGCCCGACGATGAAATTCTATTGTTCGGGTCATTTTATTGCGTTGCCGAGGCGCTTGAGTGGTTAGCCCGGCGCTCCACGGAGGAAGCTGCACATGGCATTACTGGATAGCGCGTACAAGCAGCGAATGGTCGGAGCCTTGGTTCTGGTAGCGCTGGCGGTGATTTTCCTGCCGATGCTGTTTTCTCGTCAGGACGAAGAGCGCCAGGTCGTGGTTGAGGCTCCGGCCGCGCCACAAGCCCCGGCGGTGCCGCAGGTTCAGGTCGAGCCTGTGGTCGTGCCTGAGCCCCAGGCCTTGCCGGAAGAGGAGCCTGTGCCGACGGATGATGAAGTGGCTGCGCAGCAAGCACCGTCGATGCCGGTGCAGCCAAGCGTGCCAGTGGTCAAGCCGGCACCCGCTGCGCCGGTCGCCGCTGCTAAGCCCGTCGCGCCTGCACCTGCGCCCAAGCCGGTAGCACCGCAGCCCGCCGCACCGGGCAAGCCGGATGTGGGCCAGAGTCGTATCGATCCGAATGGCTTGCCGATCAGTTGGTCGATTCAAGTGGCCAGCCTGGGCAGTCGCGAGGGCGCCGACGCCTTGCAAAAGAAGCTGCGTAGCCAGGGGTATAACGCCTATATCCGTAGCGCCGACGGCAAGAACCGCGTGTTTGTCGGGCCGTTGATCGAGCGTGCCGAAGCGGATCGCCTGCGGGACTTGCTGGATCGCCAGCAGAACCTCAAGGGTTTTGTGACTCGCTTCCAGCCTGAGCGCGGCTGATACCACCAGCACTTGGTAGGGATGCAAGCCAAACGTGGGAGCTGGCTTGCCGGCGATGACGCCGGATCAATCAACAGTGATGTTGAATGTGCCGGCCCCATCGAAGGCAAGTCAGCTCCCGCATTCGTTTTGTGGTTGGCTTGAAATCACGTTGGCTCGCCACAAACTATTGATTTGCAAAGCAGCCGCAATCACAGCTTACCGACAGCCCAGCGCTCTGCTAAAATGCGCCGCCTCATCTGTCCGTAGGCTGCACTGTGCCATTTACCTGGGTTGATTGGGCGATTGTTGCAATTGTCGCCATCTCCGCTTTGATCAGTCTAAGCCGCGGCTTCGTAAAAGAAGCACTGTCGTTGCTGACCTGGATCATCGCAGGAGTCGTAGCCTGGATGTTCGGCGGTTCATTGTCGGTCTACCTGGCTGGATACATCGAGACACCTTCGGCCCGTGTCATCGCGGGCTGCGCCATCATGTTCATCGCCACGCTGCTGGTGGGGGCAATGGTCAATTATCTTATTGGCGAGTTGATACGTGTCACCGGCCTCTCCGGGACCGATCGATTTCTCGGCATGGCCTTTGGCGCTGCGCGTGGTGCGTTGCTGGTGGTCGTGGCAGTCGGGCTGTTGAGCCTGGGGCCGGTACAGCAGGATTCGTGGTGGCAGGAGTCGGTACTCGTGCCAAAATTTCTATTGGTTGCAGATTGGTCCAAGAACCTCATTTTGGGGTGGAGCAGTCAGTGGCTGGCCAGCGGAATCAGCGTACCCGCTGATCTTCCGTTCAAGGAACACCTCTTACCGGCCAAAACGCCTCAGTAAGCTGGGTTCAGTCAAGATTCATTAAGTAGGGGTTGCGTCGCATGTGTGGCATCGTCGGTATCGTCGGTAAGTCGAACGTCAATCAGGCGCTGTATGACGCGCTAACCGTCCTCCAGCACCGCGGCCAGGACGCTGCCGGTATTGTGACCAGCCACGACGGCCGGTTATTCCTGCGCAAGGACAATGGCCTGGTGCGTGACGTGTTCCACCAGCGTCACATGCAGCGCCTGGTCGGGCACATGGGCATTGGCCATGTGCGTTACCCGACTGCCGGCAGCTCGACGTCGGCCGAAGCTCAGCCGTTTTACGTCAACTCGCCTTACGGCATCACGCTGGCGCACAACGGTAACCTGACCAACGTTGAACAGCTGGCCAAGGAGATTTACGAATCTGACCTGCGCCACGTCAACACTAACTCTGACTCGGAAGTGCTGCTCAACGTGTTCGCCCACGAGCTGGCCCAGCGCGGCAAGCTGCAGCCGACCGAAGAGGATGTGTTCGCTGCCGTGACTGACGTGCACAACCGTTGCGTCGGTGGTTACGCCGTTGTCGCCATGATCACAGGTTATGGCATCGTTGGCTTCCGCGACCCGCACGGCATCCGCCCGATCGTGTTCGGCCAGCGCCACACCGACGAAGGCGTCGAGTACATGATCGCTTCCGAAAGCGTGTCCCTGGACGTGCTGGGCTTCACCTTGATTCGCGACCTTGCGCCGGGCGAAGCGGTGTACATCACCGAAGACGGCAAGCTGCACACCCGCCAGTGCGCCGTGGCGCCGAAACTCACCCCGTGCATCTTCGAACACGTCTACCTGGCGCGTCCGGATTCGATCATCGACGGCGTTTCGGTGTACAAGGCACGCCTGCGCATGGGCGAGAAGCTGGCTGAGAAGATCCTGCGCGAGCGTCCTGAGCATGACATCGACGTGGTAATCCCGATTCCGGACACTAGCCGTACCGCTGCGCTGGAATTGGCCAACCACCTGGGTGTCAAGTTTCGCGAAGGCTTCGTGAAAAACCGCTACATCGGCCGTACCTTCATCATGCCGGGCCAGGCGGCGCGCAAGAAGTCGGTTCGCCAGAAGCTCAACGCGATCGAGCTGGAGTTCCGCGGCAAGAACGTGATGCTGGTGGATGACTCCATCGTGCGTGGCACCACCTGCAAGCAGATCATCCAGATGGCCCGCGAAGCCGGTGCTAAGAACGTGTACTTCTGTTCTGCCGCGCCTGCCGTGCGTTACCCGAACGTGTACGGTATCGATATGCCGAGCGCCCATGAACTGATCGCCCACAACCGTTCGACCCAGGATGTTGCCGACCTGATCGGCGCGGATTGGCTGATCTACCAGGACCTCCCGGACCTGATCGAAGCGGTCGGCGGTGGCAAGATCAAGATCGACCAGTTCGACTGCGCCGTGTTCGACGGCAAGTACGTGACCGGGGATGTCGACGATGCCTACCTGAACAAGATCGAGCAGGCGCGTAATGACTCGTCGAAGATCAAGACCCAGGCGGTCAGCGCGATCATCGACCTGTACAACAACTGAGTGACAACCGGCCCTGAGGGGCCGGTTT
The DNA here is from genome assembly GCF_963970975.1 of Pseudomonas sp. RA_15y_Pfl1_P11. Lineage (NCBI taxonomy): Bacteria > Pseudomonadati > Pseudomonadota > Gammaproteobacteria > Pseudomonadales > Pseudomonadaceae > Pseudomonas > Pseudomonas sp. RA_15y_Pfl1_P11. The sequence goes on along the minus strand of NZ_CAXAOY010000025.1, from coordinate 46,204 downwards.
TGTATCTTAAATAAAGAATTGAGTAAGGAGTGGCAGCATGAGTCAGGAATGGGATGCCGGTCGGTTGGACAGCGACCTCGATGGCGTAGCTTTCGATACCCTGGCTGTGCGCGCCGGCCAACACCGCACGCCGGAAGGTGAGCACGGTGATCCGATGTTTTTCACGTCCAGCTACGTGTTCCGCACGGCGGCCGACGCCGCTGCGCGCTTTGCTGGCGAAGTGCCGGGTAACGTCTATTCGCGTTACACCAACCCGACCGTGCGCGCGTTCGAGGAACGTATCGCCGCGCTTGAAGGTGCTGAGCAAGCGGTGGCCACCGCTACCGGCATGGCGGCAACCCTGGCGGTGGTGATGAGCCTGTGCAGCGCCGGCGACCATGTGCTGGTGTCGCGTAGCGTGTTTGGGTCGACCATCAGCCTGTTCGAAAAGTACTTCAAGCGCTTTGGCATTGAAGTGGACTACGTGCCCCTGGCGGACCTGTCCGGCTGGGACGTTGCGATCAAAGCCAACACCAAGTTGCTATTCGTCGAGTCGCCATCCAACCCTTTGGCTGAGCTGGTGGATATCGCCGCGTTGGCCGAAGTCGCTCACGGCAAGGGCGCGATGCTGGTGGTCGACAATTGCTTCTGCACCCCGGCGCTGCAGCAGCCGTTGAAGCTGGGCGCGGACATTGTTGTGCACTCGGCCACCAAGTTCATCGACGGCCAGGGTCGTTGCATGGGCGGTGTGGTCGCCGGTCGCAGTGAGCAGATGAAAGAGGTCGTCGGCTTCCTGCGCACCGCTGGCCCGACCTTGAGCCCGTTCAATGCCTGGATCTTCCTCAAAGGTCTGGAAACCCTCAGCCTGCGCATGAAGGCCCATTGCGCCAACGCCCAGGCCCTGGCCGAGTGGCTGGAGCAACAGGACGGTATCGAGAAAGTGCACTACGCCGGTCTCAAGAGCCACCCGCAACACGCGTTAGCCCAGCGCCAGCAGCGTGGTTTCGGTGCCGTGGTGAGCTTCGAAGTGAAGGGCGGCAAAGACGGCGCCTGGCGCTTTATCGATGCCACTCGCCTGATCTCCATCACTGCCAACCTGGGTGACAGCAAGACCACCATTACTCACCCGAGCACCACCTCCCACGGGCGCCTGGCGCCACAGGAGCGCGAGGCGGCGGGTATCCGTGACAGCCTGATCCGCGTTGCGGTGGGCCTGGAAGACGTTGCCGACTTGCAGGCTGACCTGGCTCGCGGGCTGGCGGCCTTGTGATCGAGTGGTCCATGGATACGGCGGCAGCCAGTAACGGGCGTGTCGCGCTGGTGACAGGCGCGGCGCGGGGCATTGGCCTCGGGATTGCCGCGTGGCTGATCAGCGAAGGCTGGCAAGTCGTGTTGACCGACCTGGACCGCGAGCGCGGTTCCAGGGTGTCCAAGGTGCTGGGCGAAAACGCCTGGTTTATCACCATGGACGTGGCCGACGAGAAGCAAGTGGCCCAGGGCGTCGCCGAAGTGCTCGGGCAGTTCGGGCGCCTGGACGCGCTGGTGTGCAATGCGGCGGTCGCCGACCCGCGCAACATTACCCTGGAAAGCCTGGATCTGGCTTACTGGAATCGGGTGCTGGCTGTGAATCTCAGTGGGCCGATGTTATTGGCCAAGCACTGTGCGCCGTATCTTCGTGCCCATGGCGGTGCCATCGTCAACCTGGCGTCGACGCGGGCTCGCCAGTCGGAGCCGGACACCGAAGCCTATGCGGCGAGCAAGGGTGGCCTGCTGGCGCTGACTCACGCCTTGGCCATGAGCCTTGGGCCGGAAGTGCGGGTCAATGCGGTCAGCCCTGGCTGGATCGATGCGCGTGATCCCGCAGCCCGTCGCGCCGAGCCGCTGAGTGATACCGATCACGCCCAGCATCCGGCGGGCAGGGTGGGTACGGTCGAGGACGTGGCGGCGATGGTGGCGTGGTTGCTCTCGCGCCAAGCGGGGTTTGTCACCGGGCAAGAGTTTGTGGTGGACGGTGGCATGAGCAAGAAGATGGTCTATGAGCAGTGAGGGGCAGCTGCAAGCTTCAAGCTGTAAGTGAAAGCCGGTTTTCGGTAGCTTTTAACTTGCAGCTTGAAGCTTGCAACTTACAGCTGTTTTTGAAAAAAACTCAATCCTGCTATTGACTTAGGTCCGCTACCTGCGTAAATTTCGCGGCCTCAACGAAGCAAAGGGTGATTAGCTCAGCTGGGAGAGCATCTGCCTTACAAGCAGAGGGTCGGCGGTTCGATCCCGTCATCACCCACCACTTCTTGAGAGTTTTGCTCCAGGGCAAGACGCAACGTTAAAGGTTGCACCGACGCGCAGCGGTAGTTCAGTCGGTTAGAATACCGGCCTGTCACGCCGGGGGTCGCGGGTTCGAGTCCCGTCCGCTGCGCCATATTTTCCAAGCTTGATCTATCAGGCTTGAGATTGAACAGCCAAGGCTGATCGATCAGATGTTTAAAGACAGTTGAGGGTTTACGTTCAACTGGTCAAGCGATACGCAGCGGTAGTTCAGTCGGTTAGAATACCGGCCTGTCACGCCGGGGGTCGCGGGTTCGAGTCCCGTCCGCTGCGCCATATCTGCTTCAAGGCCCACTGAACGCCTTGAAGCACAAAGAAAGCCTTTGGCTACTTTGATCCGATAGCAAAGACCCTGGTCGAAAGACCGGGGTTTTTTGTGTCTGGGATTTGGCTTATGTGGGAAGCGGGCTTTCTAGCGAAGGCGGTTCTTCAGTCAATATTTCCCGTGACTGAACCACCGCATTCACGAGCAAGCCCGCACACAGTTGGATAGCGTTAGAAGCCCAACTTGTCGCGCAGCCCGTAATACCAGGCGCCAAGCGCCGCAAACGGCGTGCGCAGCAGTTGCCCACCCGGGAACGGGTAGTGCGGCAGGTCCGCAAACGCATCAAAACGCTCTGCCTGGCCTCTCAGCGCCTCCGTCAGTACCTTGCCCGCCAGGTGCGTGTACGTCACGCCATGGCCGCTGCAGCCTTGCGAGTAGTAAATGTTGTCACCCAGCCGACCGACTTGCGGCAAGCGCGACAAGGTCAGCAGGAAATTGCCGGTCCAGGCGTAGTCGATTTTCACGTCTTTGAGCTGCGGAAAGGCCTTGAGCATCTTCGGACGGATGATTGCCTCGATGTTTGCCGGGTCGCGTGCGCCATACACCACGCCACCGCCGAAGATCAGGCGCTTGTCGCTGGTGAGGCGGTAGTAGTCGAGCAGATAGTTACAGTCTTCGACGCAGTAATCCTGCGGCAGCAACGTCTTCGCCAACTCATCGCCCAGCGGCGCCGTGGTGATTACTTGCGTGCCACACGGCATTGATTTGGCGGCCAGTTCCGGTACCAGGTTGCCCAGGTAGGCATTGCCCGCGACGATGATGAACTTGGCCCTGACCTTACCCTCGGCGGTGTGCACCACTGGGTTGGCGCCGCGCTCGATGCGCACTGCTGCCGATTGCTCGTAGATCGTTCCGCCCAGCGATTCAACCGCTGCTGCTTCGCCCAAGGCCAGGTTGAGCGGGTGGATGTGCCCGCCACTCATGTCCAGCAAACCGCCGACGTAGTTGTCACAGGCCACCACTTCGCGGATGCGGCGTTCGTCCAGTAACTCAAGCTGCGTGTGGCCGTAGCGTTCCCACAGGCGCTTTTGCGACTCCAGGTGGCCCATGTGCTTGCTGTTAAGTGCGGCGAATACCCCGCCGTCCTTCAGGTCGCACTGGATCTGATACTTGGCGACGCGTTCACGAATGATCCTGCCGCCCTCAAACGCCATCTGCCCCAGCAACTGCGCCTGCTGCGGCCCGACGCTGCGCTCGATCACGTCGATATCACGGCTGTAGCTGTTAACGATCTGCCCGCCGTTTCGGCCCGAGGCGCCAAACCCCACCTTGGCGGCTTCCAGTACTGTCACGCGAAAACCGTTCTCCAGCAGAAACAGCGCGCTGGAAAGACCGGTATAGCCGGCGCCAATCACGCACACGTCGGTTTCGACCTCGCCTTGCAGTGCCGGGCGAGGTGGAACGGTATTCGCGGAAGCGGCGTAATACGACTGGGGGTAGGGGGTGTTCGCCATCCTGGAACCTCTGTTTTATATTTTTTACGAGTGCGCTGATCCTACCTGAGTTGAAAATTGCCTGCCAGCCACCCGAAATTCACGCGTGGGCTCCACGCCAATAAAAAATTCGCATATTCATAGGGTTAGCTGCAAAAAAGATGTTGACACCCCTCCGGAATTCCGTAGAATGCCGCCTCACAGCAGGCACGTAGCTCAGTTGGTTAGAGCACCACCTTGACATGGTGGGGGTCGTTGGTTCGAGTCCAATCGCGCCTACCAAACAAAATCCGCTCTGCTGGGCGGTCTAGAAGGGCTCACCGAAAGGTGGGCCCTTTTTTGTTTTTGTGTCGCATTTCGGCGTGCTCTATACACCGAGCTCCCGTCTCGCGCAGCCTTGTTCGTCCCGGGCTTACAGTGCTGGATTCGCTGGGTTAAACCCAAAAGGGCAGTGCAGTGGCCCGCTACTTCAAACGTCCAGGCAGTGACCAGATTGAAGACGTCGATTCGTTTCAGGTTCTGGCGATATAGTTTCTGGGTTTCCCTGATCTCCGCTTGGCCGGACTCTGGCGGCATTTGTTTATCTGGATGGTCGTCATAGGGCTGAGTTTTATCGCAGGCCCGCCTTGGATGGCAATCCTAAGTGCCGGTTTGCCAATCATCTACTGCTTTTTGATGCGTAAAATTGTGGCGGATGAGTCTTTGAAGAAGGGCTGGGTGGAGGTGGCTGATCCAAAGCTCACACTCAAGGTGGTTTCGCCAGCCTCTGAGTCACCTGCAGCGTAGGTGTTTCAATGCAGGCCCAGCTAATCGCTGGGCTTTTTGCATGTTGAACCCCGCAAGTGTCCCGCCACTATAAACAGGGTTTTTGAGGTCAGTCGCGCCGCTGGAAACCGAAGCGACAGCCTCAGCCGTTCCCTCCAAGAAATGCCTGCAGCACCACCAGTTCAACCACCGCGACCAACAGTAAAAACATTACGAATCCGAATGAGAACACGCGTTTTCGCCGTGGCGGGGTGCGGTCGCTTGCGATATCTAGATATCTGAGCACCAGGTCGATCAGCTTCCAGGTCAGCTCGAAAAATTCGCTCACAAGGACGGCTTACTTCGCCTTGGCACTCTTGATATCGCTGATCATCTGCTTGGCAATCGCCTGCACCTGCTTCTGCGTCATGGCCGAGGCAATGCCTTCCCAGGCGGACGATGAGGTGTCGTAGGTGCGCGAACCAATCGGTGCGCCGGATTTCAGGTCGGAGTAGTCGGCGCGGGAGAAGACCCAGGCGTTACCGACCAACACCCCGGCGACATACCGCGAGCCCGGCTCGATGTAGCGGAACTTGCTCACGTTGATGCTGATGGCGACACCTTCCTCATCACTCGGCGCTACAGCAGGGCTTTCCGTGACATTGAAACCGGCCTGGCGGGCTTCTACCTGGATCGCGTTGTTCCAGTCGCGCTTGAGTAGGTTCCAGTCCGGATTTTGCTCGACCGGGCCTTCGCCCTTGATGCTCACCACGAGGTTGTGTTTGGCGGAATCCGAGAGGGTCAGCGCGGCGCTACCACCGCTTTTTACCTTGGCGGCGCAGCCACCCAGCATGGATAAAGCAACGGCGCAGGAGAGGGCGATCAGGATTTTTTGGGCTTTCATTGAATGTCCATATCCACAGCAGTATTGAGTGAAGCGTGCGCGGGTTGCCAGCACACGGCTGATAAACGGGCGGCGCTAAGATGCGCGAATCCTTCCCGGTCTGTCCACACCTTGCTACGTACGCGCGACTCAATCACCCACAAAATTTATTGGTTTGCAGCAACAATTTTTCTTGTTGGACACCTCCCGCCCCAGCCAGCAAAGTTGCCGCCACTGACGCTCGACCTTCCGGGTCAACAATAAAAACCGAGCCGACTGCACGCCACTTCTTGCTGTGAACCCTTTGTTCACATCCTGCTGTAATGGCGCCGCAGCGCGCACTAAAGGACCTCTCCGCCATGCAAACTGTTGTGAACTTATGGCCGTTGATCGGCGTACTTGTGATCGTGGTTGGCTTTGTCTTGCGCATCAACCCTCTGCTGGTGGTCACCGCCGCCGCTATCGCCACCGGTTTTGCCGCCCATTTCCCACTGGAAAAAATCCTTGCCACCATGGGCGATGGTTTCCTTCAGACCCGAGCTCTGCAGTTGATTCTGTTGTTGCCCCTGGCGGTCATCGGCCTATTGGAGCGCCATGGGCTGCGCCTGCATGCGCAGAACTGGATTGCACGGTTCGAGCGCGCCACGGTCGGGCGCTTGTTGATCATTTACCTGTTTGTGCGCGAATCCACGGCCGCCATGGGCTTGACCAGTCTGGGCGGGCACCCGCAGATGGTGCGCCCGTTACTGGCGCCAATGGCCGAGGGTGCGGCGGAAAAACGCTACGGCAAGCTGCCAGACAAATTGCGTCACAAGGTGTTGGCCATGTGCGCCGCGACAGACAACGTCGGGCTTTTTTTTGGTGAAGACATCTTTGTCGCCTTTGGCGCCATCGCATTGATGCACACCTTCCTGCTCGGCTCAGGGATTGATGTGGAACCTCTGCACATCGCGGTGTGGGGCATTCCTACGGCGATCTGCGCGTTTATTATCCATGCGATCCGTCTGCATCGGTTTGACCGAAGGCTCACCCGTGAGATGACGTCTGCCGCCACCCCCGTGGAGGCCGCGCAATGATCATTTCCATTCAATACCTCTACTGGCTGGCCGGGGTGCTGCTGTTGATCACGGCGGGCATGATCGTGATGGACAGAACCCATCCCAAGCGCTGGTCCAGTGCGTTGTTCTGGCTGTTGTTCGCCATTCCGTTCCTGATCGGTGAACGCTTGCCGTCGGTGGTTATCGGTGTCGGCATCGTGGTCATGGCGTTGATCGCCGGCATGGGCGGCGTCGGACGTGGCAAGCATGCTGAGTTGCATGAAAAGGCTTCGCGTGCCAGTGCCGGTCGGCTGGGTCACAAACTGTTTATCCCTGCGTTGGCCATCCCCCTGACCACGGTGATCGGCTCGGTGTTGCTCAAACATACCGAAATCGGCGGCACACCGCTGTTGGACCCGAAAAACACCACTTTCGTCTCCCTCGGCATCGGCTGCCTGATCGCCCTCGGCCTTGCCTGCTGGCTGACCCGCGATACGCCGGTACAAGCCTTGCGCGAATCCCGCCGCCTCACAGAAGCCCTGGGCTGGGCCATGGTGCTGCCGCAAATGCTGGCGATGCTCGGCTTGCTGTTCAACGAAGCTGGGGTCGGCACGGCTGTAGCGCATGTCACTACCACCTATATCAACCTGGATTTCAAGTTGGTGGCGGTGATGGTCTACGTGTTGGGCATGGCCTTGTTTACAGTGATCATGGGGAACGGCTTCGCGGCTTTCCCGGTGATGACTGGCGGCGTCGGCGTGCCGGTACTGGTGGGAATCTACGGCGGTAACCCGGCGGTGATGGCAGCGATCGGCATGTTCTCCGGCTACTGCGGGACCTTGATGACGCCCATGGCCGCCAACTTCAATATTGTGCCGGCTGCGTTACTGGAGCTGCCGGACAAGAACGCGGTGATCAAGGCCCAATTGCCGACCGCGCTGATGATGCTGGTGGTCAATATCGTACTGCTTTACCTGTTGATGTGAGGTCGATATGCAAACTGTACTGCTGACGGGCTTCGAGCCCTTTGATCAAGACCCGGTGAATCCTTCCTGGGAAGCTGTGCGCCAACTGGATGGCGTGCTGCTGGGAAGCGATGTTCAGATCGTCGCGCGTCGGCTGCCGTGCGCCTTTGCGACCGCTGGCGAGTGCCTGACCCAGTTGATCGATGAGCTGCACCCGGCGATGGTGATCGCCACCGGCCTGGGGCCGGGGCGTAGCACTATCTCGATGGAGCGGGTGGCGATCAACATCAACGATGCACGCATCCCCGATAATCTGGGCGAGCAGCCTATCGATACGGCAGTCGTGGCTGGAGGCCCGGCAGCCTACTTCACGACGCTGCCGATCAAGGCGATGGTCAAGGCTGTGGGCAAAGCCGGAATTGCGGCATCGGTATCGCAAACAGCAGGCACCTTTGTGTGCAATCAGGTGTTCTATCGGCTGCAACACCAGTTGGCGGGATCCGGCGTGCGCAGTGGCTTTATCCATGTGCCTGATGTTTACGGGGCATGCCAGCCGCCGATGGTGCTGTCGACCCTGGTCGAGGGGTTGCGCATCGCGGTGTCTGCGGCATGGCAAACTTCGATGGATATCGTCGAAGTGGGCGGTCAGGTCAGTTGAGGGCTGGGCGTGAGCGCCAACCTTCAACTACAGTTCAGGGACACCCATTCCACGGTAATCGCCATGATCAAGTCTCTGAAATGCGTGTCTGTCGTGCTTTCGCTTTTCTTGTTTGCTGGCAGTGGTATGGCCTTGGCCGATCCTGGTAATGGCAAGGGGCAGGGGAACAATAAAGGCAATAGCTCGGTCGGGCAGGGGCATGACAAACCCAAAGGCAAAGGCGCATCGGGTAGTCACGGCCCCAGCGTCGATCGAGGCAGGGTACTGAATGTATTGGGTGGCTACCGCAACTACTGGAACCCGGAGCCAGCCTTGCCCCCTGGTATCCAGAAGAACCTCGCGCGCGGTAAGCCATTACCGCCGGGCATCGCCAAAAAACTGGATGGTCGTTTATTGGGCCAGTTGCCCCGTTATGATGGGTATGAATGGCAGCAAGCAGGTACCGATCTGATATTGGTGACCATTGCGTCGGGCATCATTTACGAAGTACTCAATGGCGCCTTTGACTGAAGGGGCAAACGTTACGCCACGCGTCCTGGGAAAAACAGCTCAAAGCAGGTCACGCCATCGTGGCTGCTCACGCTGTACCGCCCGCTATGCAACTGCATGATGGTCGCCACAATCGACAAGCCCAACCCATTGGATTGGGCGGAGCGTTCTCGTGATTCATCCACCCGGTAAAACCGTTCGAACAGTCGCGGCAGATGCTCGGCCGCTATGGTTTCGCCTTGGTTGCTGACCTTCAGGTAAATGCCCTCGGCATCAGGAACCGCCTGAATCAACAACTCAGTCCCCGGCGCACCATATTTGATGGCATTGGCGCACAGGTTCGCCAGCGCTCTGCGCAGTAACATCGGCTCCGCCCAGATCACCCCTTCACCCCTGGCCTGAATGCTGATGTCCACATCGCCCGCCAAGCCTTCAAAGTACTCGGCAATGCGTTCAACCTCATCCGTGGCACTGAGCTCCTGGCGTTGACGCAGGGCGCTGGCCGGGTCGGTGCGGGCCAGGAACAGCATGTTGTCGAGCATCCGTGCCAGGCGTTCAAGCTCTTCGACATTGGACGCCAGCAGTTGCTGATAGCTTTCGATGCTGCGGTTCTGTTGCAGGGCGACTTGGGTTTCGCCCAGCAGGTTATTGATTGGCGTGCGCAGTTCGTGGGCCATGTCGGTGGACACCTGGCCCAGTTGCACAAAGCCCTTGGCCAGTCGCTCAAGCATGGTGTTGAACGAATCAATCATCGGCAGCAGTTCTTTCGGTGCGCCATGGCTATCGAGGCGTTCGGCGAGGTTGCCGACGCCAATGCCCTGGGCGTGTCGGGCCAGGCGGCGCAACGGTAAGAGCCCGCGATGAACAAGCAGGTAACCGACCACTGCCAGGAGGATTGCGGCAATACTCGCCAAGATATAAACGCTCAAGCGATAGCTGGCGAGCACCGCGGTGCGCTCGGTCATCAGGCGTCCGCTGGTGACTTGCAGGCTGCCTAGGTCGCCGGAGTCGATGGAGGCGGCGACGGTGGAGAAGGGCACGCCATTCACGCCAGGCAGATGGTGCACGTCGGCGAGTCCCAGCGCGTGATCCTTCGCGACGGGTGGCACGGACGGCAAATCGATATTACCCGGGTTCACCAGCAGCAGCGGTTTTTGTCCCGGCGCGGCAATGCTCAGTACCGACTCGTGGTTACCCAGCATGTTCTGGAACAGTTCCGGCTTGGTCTTGATCAGGTCGAGCGTGTTGCTGTCGTTGAGCAAGTTGCGCAGTTGATCGACACGGGAAATCAATGCGGCATCGTCGCGCATGATCAGCTCCCGTTCGAGCTCGCGGTACAGCGCCACGCCCAGGGTAGCCAGCAGGGCGAAGGCGAGCAGCGCGAAGATCAACGCCAGGCGCAGGGTCAAGGAGTAATGACTGCGCCTGCTCATGGCTGGGTATCGAAGCGGTAGCCGATGCCCCGCACACTGTGAATCAGCTTGAGCTGGAACGGGTCGTCGATTTTCAAGCGCAGGCGTCGCACGGCCACGTCTACTACGTTGGTGTCGCTGTCGAAGTTCATGTCCCACACACGCGAGGCGATCAGCGAACGGGACAGCACCTGGTCCTGATGGGTCGCGAACAGGTGCAGCAGGGCGAACTCTTTGTTGGTCAGGGTGATGCGTGTGCCCGCGCGGGTGACGCGGCGTTTTAGCACGTCGATGTGCAGGTCGGCGATCTGTAGCTGCTCCTCTTCCCGGCTCGGGCCGCGGCGCGTCAGGGTACGCAAACGCGCCACCAATTCAGCGAAGGAAAACGGCTTGATCAGGTAATCATCGGCGCCCAATTCCAGGCCCTTGATGCGGTCGGCAATGTCGTCGCGGGCTGTAAGGAAAAGCACTGGCGTGTCGGCTTCCTTGCGCAGACGGCGCAGCACTTCCCAACCGTCCATTTTCGGCATCATCACATCCAGCACGATGACGTCGAACGGCGTTTCCAGGGCTTGGTGCAAGCCATCCACGCCGTCACGGGCGAGGCTGACGGAATAACCCAGCTCCTGAAGGCCGTTGAGCAGGTAGTTGCCGGCTTTGGGTTCGTCTTCGACTACAAGAATGTTCATGGGAAGTGCCTTGTCTCTATGCGTGGCGCAAGTGTAGCCCGATCAATTGTCACTAGGGCAACCGGTGGCCAGGACCTGGTAGTCCAACACGTGTTCACGGCCCTGGCTGTCCAGGTAGTTGAGTTGCGCCGGGACAATGCCGCATCGGCCGTAGGTGTCGGTGCTCGACAGTACTTTGGCCACATCCAGGTGCACGAAGAAGCCGGTTTTGTCGTGGATCACGGGTTCGGCAGCAAACACAGAACCGGTTGCGAGCAGAGCGGTAAAGCCGAGGATAAACAGTTTCATGACGGTATCTCTGTAAAAGGGTTGGCTGTCACGTCGTGGCAGTGAGTACACGGTAACCAGCCATCCCGAACAGCTCACCAACAGGATGATGACAAGTTTGTAATGCGGGGCTCAGGGTTGACGCCAGCGTAGGAATGGCCGACCAGCACGGTAGGGCCGTCTTGTTGGTCCAGTACGCGGTTGGTGGCGGCGACGTCTTCGGCCACCGAGGTCAACGGGTTCTGCACGGCGGTAACGTGCAAGCCGGTGACCTGGAGGCGGGTGATGACCTCGGACCAGCTCGAACCGTCAGCCCATGAGCCATGTACCAGCACCACGTTATTGCCTTTGATCGGTGCGACCGTGCCGGCCATGGCGGTGCCAGTGCCCAGCATCAGCAGGCTGGCGGCGATCAGGCAGAGTTTGCTTGCAGGTTTCATGGTGGGACCCTTTTCATCAGGAGGAAGTGGCGTCATCCGGCGTGGGTGACTGACGACTTCGCTGTATGAAGTGAGGGTGCTGCCAAGACTTGCGGCTGCCTTACAAACCTGTAATGCATCCGACGTCGGTTGCGTTTACAAGTGCCGAGGTGATCCGTAGATTGCATCGGGCCGATATTTGTTAAAGTCGATGAGGAAACCAAGCAGTGTCCATCCAAGGTTCAGCTGTATTCAACCGCCGTTACCGTGCCTTTCTATTTGATATGGATGGGACGTTGCTCAATTCCATTGCCGCTGCCGAACGGGTGTGGAGCATCTGGGCTGAACGCCATGGCCTGGATGTGGCAGCGTTTTTGAAGACCATTCACGGTGCCCGTGCGATCGATACCATCACAGGCCAGGCATTGCCAGGCGTCGATCCTGAGGTGGAGGCACAATGGATTACCGAGGCTGAAATCAATGATGTGGACGGTGTTGTTGCGATCCCCGGCGCGGTCACGTTTTTGAATAGCCTGCCGGGTGATCAGTGGGCGCTGGTCACTTCCGCACCCAGGGAACTGGCGTTGCGCCGGCTGCAAGCGGCAGGTATTGCGCCGCCGGCGGTGCTGGTGACCGCTGAAGATGTTGCCGTCGGCAAGCCGAACCCCGCGTGTTACGTGCTGGGCGCGCAACGCCTGGGTGTGCCGGTGCAGGATTGTCTGGTGTTTGAAGACGCGGCGGTAGGCATCCGGGCGGCAGAGGCAGCAGGGGCGGATGTGATGGTCGTGACGTCGACACATCACACGCCTATGGTCACCGAGCATCCTTCGATTGACGGGTATGAACCGTTGAAGGTGCAGTGCGACGCAGACGGCTTGTTGTATGTGCAGAGCGGTGCTGCCTGACACAAAAAAGGCCGAGCCCGTTAACGGCCTCGGCCTTGTTCGGCAATGGCTGGATCGGGCGGCTGCATCCGATCATTCCTCATGCCTTGGCGTGACAGCACCATCTCCCGGAGAACTTCATTGGCCAGCCGCGCGATTGCTTCGGCGCCCTGATAATGGGCGCGTACGATCCCGGTAATTGCAAAGTGGTCGGTTTCCGGGCCGCTGAGCACTGCCGAAAGCGTTCCGTCCGCATGCAATGTGCAAGTCACTTGATAGCTGGGCAGGCGGGCTGCCAGTGCGGACTCGATTTTCGATTTACTCAGGGTATCCATCTTGCTTCAGCCCCTTTTACTGATCATGCACGCCCAAGCATAGGTCGAGTTGGAGCGCTGTAAACACCGGCGATCTGATAGCGACGAATGCGGTATCAGCGTGTCATTTGTCGGCACAACCGACGTTGCACGGCCCGCTGGATGGGTTTGAGGCAAAACAGGAACAGGTAGCCGCCGAGCAGCAGCGCCAGGTCCAGCCACGAGTGGGGGGCGGTGGAGCCAGTGCCTTCGATTGCGTACCTCAAGCCATAGGTCAGCCCGACGAAGATCAACCCTATCAATAGGGCGATCAACCAAGACCTGTAGGCAAATTGTGGGGTGGTCGTAGGCCTCATTGACGTGCTCCTGAATGCACACGAATGGCTAGAGTCAGTCAGGAGATTCGGCCTTGAATGAAAGAGCAAGTTCCAAGCGTGAAGACAGTTTCATCTTGTCCACGAAGATGAACACATTGGCGACGTCACTCACGCAATAAAGACAAAAGCAGTTCCAAGGAGTTTTCGCCAGCCGTTACAGTGAACGAAAGGGCTGGCTACTGAAGGCACTTCAAGGCGTTTGGTTTTTGTCCGGAGCAGTCAGGCCGGCCTGGATGCGCTGGTAGATCTCCTCGCGATGCACGGCAACATCCTTGGGGGCGTTGATGCCGATTCGTACTTGCTGGCCGCTGACGCCCAGAATGGTGATCGTGATGTCATCACCGATGTTTATGCTTTCACCAACTTTGCGGGTGAGTATAAGCATGGACTTCTCCTTGATTACTTTTAAGGACACATGTTTCAGACAGGGCAGGTGTCGGATGTGTGTAGCGTACTGCTTAGCGCTTCCCTGTGACTGCCTCTTTTTAGGACGCATAGAGGCGACATTAATTCCCATGGCGGCATCATACAGGTCTGCGATACATCATTCGCATTGTTTAATCCAACGTTTATGACGGCCAGAATAGACAGCGAATGATAAAGTCGCCTCTTTATCTTTAAAGGAGCAGGGCAGTGCGTAAAGTAGCGATGGCAATTGCGGTGTTGGCACTGGCCGGTTGCGGTGAAGGCAAAAGCGTCGATGCGCCAAAGGCCAAGCCTGTCGTGACCGAAAGCCAGCCCCAGACCGGCGCGATTGCCGCCCAGGAATGGGACGTGCGGGTTGGCCCGCCGGACCACAAGTTGCAGGCGATTACCGACCTCACGGCCTGGTTGCTGGAACATGGTTTCAATTTTTACATCGTGAAGGTAGACGGCAAGGACGACGTACTGCTGGGGCCGTTTGCAACCAAGGCCGAAGCCGAAGCCAAGCAGACGCTGCTCAACGAGAAAATGGCCCGAGCCAAGAAAACCGATACTGTTTCAGAAATCATTGAACACAAGGCTACGCAGTAACGACTTGGACGGGCGGGGTTTCCGCCCTTTTTCAACCGCAGGCTTTAAGGTTCACCGGGCCGACAAACTCATTGCCGCGTCCCATCACGCACGCCACGGTCTGGTTGCGCTGACGTTCCCAGGACTGCACCGGGTAGGTCTTGTTCCAGGCTTCGTATAACTGGCGATCCTGTTTCGACAGGCGCAAGCCGTATCGCTTGCTCATGTAGAAATACGTGCGAGCGATCATTCCCCGAATGGAAGGGCGTGGCATTACCTTCTTCGCCTTGAAGTCCACCTGGGTCAGGCATGAGCCGTACTGCCCGCTTTGCACCGGCAGCCAGCCAAAACTGAAGTTATTACGGTCACCATTGACCTCGCCTATGCTCGGCACCAGGTTGTGCAGGTCGGCTTCGGCGCGTTTGAACACGTCATCATGGCGCGTACAGTTCTTGCGCCCGCCGTTCTGCCAGCACTGGCGCTGATGCCCGATCTGCCAGGCCGGAACGATGTGCTCCCACTCGATGCGCGCGGCACGGTTGGCGTTTTTGCGTGGGATGTAGCCACAGGCTTTCAGGTCCACGCGGTTGCCGGTGTATTTGCACCCGCAATAAAACTCGGTGGATTGTGGGGCGTACAGTTTCCACGCGACTTTCTTGGCTTCGCTGAAGGTTCGGGGCGCTTGGGCGTGGGCGGTAACGGCGAAAAACAGGCAACACACAGCGATAAAACGGACACTCATTGAATCAATCTTCCTTCGGCACAACCCAGAAAATCTGCACACCGCCATCGTCCCGATAGGCGAGGGTGACGTTGTCGTTCTCCGCGATTTCCTCCAGCAAGCGCGCCCACTCATCCTCCGGCTCTTCCGGCAAACGGAAAATCAAAGCCGCCTTGGCTTTCTGGGCGTTGGTCGAATTGATGATCTTTTGCACACGAATGGCCAGGCGTTCGTAGGCACCAGGTGGGGTTGGCACTGCGGGAGAGGACTTTGCCACGGAGTATTCCTTAGTTTGCTGTACGCACATACAGTATTTAACTGTAGGCGATTTCGCAACTGCTTAAACTTCAAGAAGTCCGTCTGACAGCAATTCAGGTAATTTGGTGTAGGGCGCAGGTGTTTTTATCGAAGGGTTTGCGAGGAGGCAGGGGCGGGCAAGCCGCTCCTGCCGAGGTATCACCGGGAATCAATACTCCCAGAACATCCGTTGCAGCTCTTTGCTGTCCTGAGTCTTGGTCAGGGCGACCATCGCCAGGATGCGCGCTTTCTGCGGGTTCAGGTCGAGCGCCGCGACCCAGTCGTACTTGTCGTCAGGCTGTTCGGCATTACGCAAAACCATGCCGCCGGCATTGACGTGGGAGGAACGAATGATCTGCACGCCTTGCTTGCGCAGCTCCACCAGTGCAGGTACGACTTTGGACGATACCGAGCCGTTGCCGGTACCGGCGTGGATGATGGCTTTGGCGCCCGCTTGAGCCAGGGCCTTGTAGGCGGTGTCGCTCACGTTGCCATAGCCATAGGCGATCTCGACATCGGGCAGGCTCTTGATGTTTTTGATATCAAACTCCGAGTCCATGGTGTGACGCTTGGCTGGCAAGCGGAACCAGTAGGATTTGCCTTCAACCACCATGCCCAGTGGGCCCCATGGGCTCTTGAACGCTTCGGTCTTGATATTGATCATCTTGCTGACGTCGCGACCCGACTGGATCTCGTCGTTCATGGTAACCAGCACGCCTTTACCGCGTGCCTCTTTGCTGCTGGCCACGGCCACGGCGTTGTACAGGTTGAGCATGCCGTCTGCCGACATCGCGGTGCCTGGACGCATGGAGCCGACCACCACGATGGGCTTGTCGGTCTTTTCTACCAGGTTCAGGAAGTAGGCGGTTTCTTCCAGAGTGTCGGTACCGTGAGTGATCACGATGCCGTCCACGTCCTTGCTGTCAGCCAGTTCGGCGACGCGACGACCCAGTTGCAGCAGGTTTTCATTGTTGATGCTTTCAGACGCAATTTGCATCACTTGCTCGCCGCGTACGTTGGCGATCTGGCTAAGCTCAGGAACACCGGCGATCAATTGCTCAATGCCGACCTTGGCGGCCTGGTAGGTGGCGCTGTTGGCGGCGGAGGCGCCAGCACCGGCAATAGTGCCGCCGGTGGCGAGGATCACCACGTTGGACAGTTTGGTCTTGGTTTCAACGTCCTTTGCCTGGGCGGCAACGGGGAACAGCAGCAGGAGGGCCAACGCGCCCGGAACAAAAGTCTTCAGTGCAGATTTCATTATTTTTCTCTCTGGTTTTTGATGAGTGCTGTAGCAGGTTCATCTAGAACACCCGGGCGGTTCTGAATGCCACGAGGTGGTTGAGTAGAGCAGGATCTGTACCAGGCCGATTGTGCGCGCGGACGTAAAATAACTTATTGATTTGTAAGAATTTATATTCTTTTCGTGGCCTGTTAGACCGAGTGGGCGTCCGGCTTTCCGAACATCGGGCTGTATTGCGTTCGGTTGTCCGAAAAAAGTTGGCGGTCGGTCCTTCGAGTTTGTAGGCGTGGCGCGGCACGGCCTGTCGTTTTAGAGAGCGGCCGGGGAGGGCGGTGTTTAATCACATCCTTTGTCAGGCGCGAGCGAGGTGCTGTATGGCTTGAATGAAAGGCTGCTTTCAACCGTTGACAAATCTCGACAAGGTTCTCATAGTTTGAATAACGCAAACGTTTGCGAGATGTTTCACGTAACACGCCTGAAGTGTCGTGACAGCTCGTATCAGCCGCCCGGGTGGGAAGGCTGCCGAAGCACTCTTCGGTGCAAGCGTTGCTCACAATAATCATAAGATCGGAGTGAACCCATGAAGCTGCCATTCGCTGGACGTCTTCTTGCTGTCGCTGTGCTTGCTGCCGCATCCGCCGCTTTGCCTCTTTCCTCTGCATTTGCTGATGACGCCGCCGCCAAACCCAAGGTCGGCCTGGTCATGAAATCCCTCGCCAATGAATTCTTCGTCACCATGCAAGACGGTGCCAAGGCTTATCAGAAAGATCACGCCGCCGATTTCGACATGATCACCAACGGGATCAAGAACGAAACCGATACCAGCGCGCAGATCGATATCGTGAAGCAGATGATCCTGTCCAAGGTCAATGCCATCGTTATCGCGCCAGCTGACTCCAAGGCGCTGGTGAAAGTGCTGGAGGATGCCTCTAAAGCCGGGATCAAGATCGTCAACATCGACAACCGCCTGGATCCGGCTGTGCTGAAAAGCAAAAACCTCGATATCCCTTTCGTAGGCCCGGATAACCGCAAAGGCGCCAAGCTGGTGGGCGATTACCTGGCCAAGCAACTGGCCTCGGGTGACAAGGTCGGCATTATCGAAGGCGTCCCGACCACAACCAACGCCCAGCAGCGCACAGCTGGCTTCAAGGATGCGATGGACGCTGCCGGCCTGAAGATCGTCTCTACGCAATCCGGTAACTGGGAAATTGACGAAGGCCGCAAAGTGGCTTCCGCCATGCTGAGCGAGTATCCGGACCTCAAGGCCCTGTTGGCCGGTAACGACAACATGGCCCTGGGCGCCGTGTCCGCTGTGCGTGCGGCAGGCAAGGCCGGCAAGGTGCTGGTCGTAGGCTACGACAACATTGAGGCTATCAAGCCGATGCTGCAGGACGGCCGTGTGCTGGCGACCGCCGACCAGGCTGCTGCCCAGCAAGCCGTGTTCGGTATCCAGAACGCGCTCAAGCTGGTCAAGGGTGAGAAAGTCGATTCCAAAGACGGCGTGATCGAAACCCCGGTCGAACTCGTCCTCAAGAAGTAATCCTGGCAGCACCCAACAGCGTCCGCTCGTCCTGAGCGGGCGCCTGGAGATTTTCCTATGTCATCTTCCGCCCCGAACGCTGTCCTCTCGGTCAGCGGTATCGGCAAGACCTATGCCCAACCGGTTCTGTCCGACATCACCCTGACGCTCAATCGTGGTGAAGTGCTGGCGCTGACTGGTGAGAACGGCGCAGGCAAAAGTACCTTGTCGAAGATCATCGGCGGGTTGGTCACACCCACCACCGGGCACATGCAGTTTAATGGCCAGGACTACCGTCCAGCCAGCCGCACCCAGGCCGAAGAGCTGGGCGTGCGCATGGTTATGCAGGAACTCAACCTGCTGCCCACGTTGACCGTGGCCGAAAACCTGTTTCTGGATAACCTGCCCAGCCACTGTGGCTGGATCAGCCGCAAGCAACTGCGCAAGGCTGCGATTGAGGCCATGGCCCAGGTCGGCCTGGACGCCATCGACCCGGATACCTTGGTCGGCACCCTGGGCATTGGCCATCAGCAAATGGTCGAGATCGCCCGCAACCTGATCGGCGATTGCCACGTATTGATCCTCGACGAGCCCACGGCGATGCTTACCGCCCGTGAAGTCGAGATGCTGTTTGAACAAATCACTCGTCTGCAGGCCCGGGGCGTGGCGATCATTTACATTTCACACCGGCTGGAAGAGCTGGCCCGTGTTGCTCAGCGCATTGCAGTGTTGCGCGACGGCAAGTTGGTGTGTGTCGAGCCGATGGCCAATTACAACAGCGAACAACTGGTCACCTTGATGGTCGGTCGTGAACTGGGCGAACACATTGACCTGGGCCCACGCACCATTGGTGGCCCGGCCCTGACGGTAAAAGGCTTGACCCGCTCGGACAAAGTCCGCGACGTGTCCTTTGAAGTGCGCGCAGGTGAGATTTACGGCATTTCCGGCCTGATCGGCGCCGGTCGTACTGAATTGTTACGCCTGATCTTCGGCGCCGACCTTGCCGACAGCGGCACTGTTGCACTCGGTTCGCCGGCTCAAGTGGTGAGCATCCGCTCGCCGGTAGACGCGGTGGGCCATGGCATTGCTTTGATCACCGAGGACCGCAAGGGCGAAGGCCTGCTGCTGACCCAGTCCATCAGCGCCAACATTGCCCTGGGCAACATGCCGGAAATTTCCGGAGGCGGTTTGGTCAACAGCCGCAACGAAACCGCACTGGCCAAGCGCCAGATCGATGCCATGCGCATTCGCAGTTCCAGCCCGGCGCAGTTGGTGTCCGAGCTGTCTGGCGGTAACCAGCAGAAAGTGGTGATTGGCCGCTGGCTGGAGCGCGATTGCTCGGTGATGCTGTTCGATGAGCCGACTCGCGGTATCGACGTCGGTGCCAAATTCGACATCTATGCCTTGCTCGGCGAATTGACCCGCCAGGGCAAAGCGCTGGTGGTGGTGTCCA
Source organism: Pseudomonas sp. RA_15y_Pfl1_P11 (assembly GCF_963970975.1). Classification (NCBI taxonomy): domain Bacteria; kingdom Pseudomonadati; phylum Pseudomonadota; class Gammaproteobacteria; order Pseudomonadales; family Pseudomonadaceae; genus Pseudomonas; species Pseudomonas sp. RA_15y_Pfl1_P11. Next base: position 26,784 of record NZ_CAXAOY010000025.1, on the reverse strand, counting down.
GCGATCTGCGTGAACTCATGCTGATCTGTGATCGCATCGGTGTGTTGTCCGCTGGGCGCCTGATCGACACCTTCGAGCGCGACAGCTGGACTCAGGACGAATTGCTCGCCGCCGCCTTTGCCGGCTATCAAAAACATGATGCGCTGCTCAACGACGCAGTGCTTAGGGATACCCCATGAAAACCACCACTTCACCCGGTAAAGCCGGCGGCAACTTCTATGGCCTGGGCACTTACCTGGGCCTGGCGGGCGCTTTGCTGGCGATGATTGCGCTGTTTTCGGTGCTCAGCGACCACTTCCTGTCCTACGCCACCTTCAGCACCCTGGCCAACCAGATTCCGGACCTGATGGTTCTGGCGGTGGGCATGACCTTCATCCTGATCATCGGCGGCATCGACCTGTCAGTGGGCTCGGTGCTGGCACTGGCGGCCTCGGCCGTCAGCGTGGCCATTCTCAGTTGGGGCTGGAGTGTATTGCCGGCCGCAGTGCTGGGTATGGGCTGCGCGGCATTGGCCGGCACCATCACCGGCTCGATCACCGTGGCCTGGCGCATTCCTTCATTTATCGTGTCCCTCGGCGTGCTGGAAATGGCCCGTGGTGTGGCGTACCAGATGACCGGATCGCGCACGGCTTACATCGGTGATTCGTTTGCCTGGCTGTCCAACCCGATTTTCTTCGGTATCTCACCGTCGTTCATCATTGCCTTGCTGGTGATCATCGCCGCGCAACTCGTACTGACGCGTACTGTGTTTGGTCGCTATCTGATCGGTATCGGCACCAACGAAGAAGCCGTGCGCCTGGCTGGGATCAATCCCAAGCCTTACAAGATCCTGGTGTTCAGCCTCATGGGCCTGCTGGCCGGCGTGGCGGCGTTGTTCCAGATATCGCGCCTTGAAGCAGCGGACCCAAACGCGGGTTCCGGCCTGGAGCTGCAAGTGATCGCTGCGGTGGTCATCGGTGGTACCAGCCTGATGGGCGGGCGTGGTTCGGTGATCAGTACTTTTTTTGGTGTGTTGATTATTTCGGTATTGGCCGCTGGCCTTGCGCAGATCGGTGCCACGGAACCCACTAAGCGCATCATCACCGGTGCCGTGATCGTGATTGCCGTGGTTCTGGATACCTACCGCAGCCAGCGCGCCAGTCGGCGAGGCTGAACCATGGCAACGATCAAGGATGTGGCCGCGCTTGCAGGTATTTCCTACACCACGGTGTCCCATGTGGTGAATAAGACTCGCCCTGTCAGCGAGCCGGTACGCATCAAGGTCGAGGCGGCGATCAAGCAACTCGACTATGTGCCCAGCGCTGTCGCGCGTTCACTCAAAGCCAAGACCACGGCCACCATCGGTTTGCTGGTGCCCAATAGCCTTAACCCATATTTTGCGGAGCTGGCCCGGGGCATCGAGGATTACTGCGAGCGTAATGGCTATTGCGTGATCCTCTGCAACTCCGACGACAACGCTGAAAAGCAGCGCAGCTATCTGCGCGTATTGCTGGAGAAGCGTATCGATGGCTTGATCGTGACCTCGGTGGGTGGCGACGACAGTGGCCTTGCCGCAGGCTTGAGTGCGGTGCGTACGCCCATGGTGATCGTCGACCGCGCGCTGGATGGCATTGACGTGGACCTCGTGCGTATCGATCACGAGGAGGGCGCCTACCTGGCGACCCGACACTTGCTCGACCTGGGCCACCGCGATATCGCCTGCATTGGCGGCCCGGCCCATACCCGCGTCGCGCAGATGCGTCTGGCGGGTTATCACCGCGCGTTGAGTGAGGCGGGCGTGGCGGTGGGGGCCAATCGCACCCAGGAAAGTGATTTCACCAGCACTGGCGGTTATGCCGCCGCCGTGCAATTACTGGCGCAAAATCCGCCCAGCGCCATTTTTGCCAGCAACGACATGATCGGTTTCGGCGTGTTGCGCGCAGCGGCGGAGCGTAATATCCGCGTGCCGGGTGAGCTGTCGGTGATCGGTTTCGATGACATTCAAATGGGCCGCTACGTCTATCCGGCGCTGACCACGGTCGGGCAATCGATCGTGCAACTGGGCGAAACAGCGGCCGAGCTTTTACTGCGAAGAATTGCAACCCCCCAACTGCCGATCGATCAACGCATCGTGACGCCGAGCATCGTATTGCGTGAGTCGACGGCGCCCGTCGCCGGTACGTTCGCGCAATACCGCTGAACCGAATTGATGAGTACTGATGTATGCCAGCAAAAGTAGTGGTAGTGGGCAGTTTGAACATGGACCTGGTCACCCGCGCCAGCCGGTTGCCGCGTGCCGGTGAAACCCTCATCGGCCAAACGTTTTCCACGGTGCCTGGCGGAAAGGGCGCGAACCAGGCTGTAGCGTCGGCGCGACTGGGCGCCGATGTTTCGATGATAGGTTGTGTCGGTACCGATGCCTATGGCGCCCAGTTGCGTGACGCGCTGTTGGTGGAAGGCATCGACTGCCAGGCCGTCAGCAGCGTGGACGGCTCCAGTGGCGTGGCATTGATCGTAGTGGATGACAGCAGCCAGAACGCGATTGTGATTGTCGCGGGCAGTAACGGCGAACTCACGCCGGCCTCGTTGCAGGCGTTCGACGCGGTGCTGCAGGCGGCCGACGTGATCGTTTGCCAGCTGGAAGTGCCGATGGACACTGTGGGCTACACCCTCAAGCGCGGGCGTGAATTGGGCAAGACGGTGATCCTCAACCCGGCCCCGGCCAGCGGTCCATTGCCGGCTGAGTGGTACGCCTCGATTGACTACCTGATCCCCAATGAAAGCGAAGCGACCGCTCTGAGCGGTGTGATGGTCGACTCCATTGAGAGCGCCAAGGCGGCGGCGACCCAGCTGATTCAGGCGGGCGCCGGCAAGGTCATCATCACGCTGGGCTCTCAGGGCGCGCTGTTTGCCGACGGCCAGGGCTTTGAGCATCTGCTGGCGCCGAAGGTTAAGGCTGTGGATACCACGGCGGCAGGCGATACCTTTGTCGGTGGTTTTGCCTCGGCGTTGGCCGATGGCAAAAGCGAGGCCGAGGCGATTCGTTTTGGTCAGGTCGCGGCGGCGTTGTCGGTCACCCGAGCCGGTGCGCAACCCTCTATTCCAACGCTGCACGACGTACAAGGTTTTGTGCCCTCATGAAAAAGACACCTCTGCTGAATATCGCACTGTCGCGTGTGATCGCCTCCCTGGGGCATGGCGACATCCTGGTGATTGGCGATGCCGGCCTGCCGGTGCCGCCGGGCGTCGAGTTGATTGACCTGGCGTTGACCCAGGGCATCCCGGACTTCATCAGCACTTTGCGTATCGTGCTCAGCGAAATGCAGGTGGAAAGCCATGTGCTGGCCGAAGAAATCCTGCTCAAGCAGCCGCCGGCGCTGGCCGACCTCAATACGCTCACAGAGCAGGCAGCCCTCGGTGAGCGGCGCCTGGCCAGCCATGAAGAATTCAAGCTGCTCAGCCGCAAGGCGCGCGCCGTAGTGCGCACCGGCGAATGCCAGCCTTACTGCAATATCGCGCTGGTGTCCGGCGTAACCTTCTAGAGTTCCCAACGACAAGGAGTGTTTTATGCAACGTGGTCTCCCAACCCTGAAAAACCTGTTCCGGAGTGTCCTGCTTTTGTCCGCACTCACAGCAGCGAGCGCCCACGCGGCGGAAAAAATCGACCTGATCATCGACACCGACCCAGGCGCCGATGATGTGGTGGCATTGCTCTTCGCCATGGCTTCGCCGGAGGAACTGAACATTCGTGCGCTGACCACCGTCGCCGGTAACGTGCGCCTGGACAAGACCTCCCGCAACGCACGCCTGGCCCGCGAGTGGGCAGGGCGCGAGGAAATCCCGGTCTACGCCGGTGCGCCAGCGCCGCTGCTGCGCACGCCGATCTACGCTGAGAATATTCATGGCAAGGAAGGTATTTCTGGCGTCACTGTGCATGAACCTAAAAAAGGCCTGGCTGACGGTAATGCCGTTGATTACCTGATCAAGACCCTGAGCACTGCCAAGCCTCACAGCATTACTATCGCCATGCTCGGCCCGCAGACCAACCTGGCGCTGGCACTGACCCAGGCGCCGGAAATCACCCAAGGCATCAAGGAAGTGGTGGTGATGGGTGGCGCGCACTTCAATGGCGGCAATATCACCCCGGTGGCGGAGTTCAACCTGTTCGCTGACCCGATCGCGGCCGAGATTGTGCTCAAAAGTGGCGTCAAGCTGACCTACCTGCCGCTGGACGTGACTCACAAGGTACTGACCAGCGAGGCGCGCTTGAAAAAGATTGCCGACATCAATAACAATGCGAGCAAGGTTGTCGGCGACATTCTCAATGAGTACGTCAAGGGCGACATGGAGCATTACGGCATCCCGGGCGGCCCGGTGCATGACGCTACCGTCATTGCTTACCTGCTCAAGCCTTCGCTGTTCAGCGGTCGTCAGGCCAATGTGGTGGTGGACAGCCGAGAAGGCCCGACCTTCGGCCAGACCATTGTCGATTGGTACGACGGCCTGAAACACGAAAAGAACGTGTTCTGGGTTGAGAACGGTGATGCGCAGGGCTTTTTCGATTTGTTGACCGAGCGTCTCGCGCGCCTGAAGTAATGTGTTGACTGGTCGGCGTTCGTCGGCCGGTTCTTATTCGAGCTCGGGGTTGTGTGCCCCCATGTGGTCGGCCGGGTATTTCTCGAATACCTGGCCGATGAACGCCTGCGCCGCCCGTGTGCCCAATTCCTTGACCAGCAGGTCGATACCGATGATGGCCAATTCCTCCGGGCTTCCGGGGCTGTAGGAGCTCTGTCCCTGGGGCCACTTGGCTTTGATGTCGGCTTGGAGCGTTACGGTGGTCATGACTATCTCGCGGGGCTAAAAGTGCTGTGTAGTGCGCTGGAGCGCGGTTCTTACCGGGGCAGTTAACCATTTTACGTTGCGTTTGGCACTGATACTTAGGCATGAGGTGGCTCGGAATGACGTCGGCGCTGTGCGACACTGTCGGCCTGTTTAATTGCCGGGGAACACCACGTGCAGATCGACCTGAACAACCCCGAGAACCTGACCCTGGCGAATGTGCGCCAACTGCTGGCCAGTGCCAGCGACGACGAACATACCCAGTTACGGGTGACCAAAGCCGGAATCGCCTTTATCTCTTCAGGCCACGCTGTAGGCGGTGTGGACATCGACGGGCTGCTGTTTCGCCTGGAGACCTGGGCCAAAGGCTCCGGATACGTAGGCAATGTGGCCGCCAGCGACGAGGTCTGGGTGACGCAGATTTTCAACGCGTTAAAACAGAACTGGCCACACCCAGAATTCGCCTACATCGACATCTACTGATTTCATTCATATCTGGTCACGATTGACCGGGCGAATGCCTGTCGAGAGTCAGGCAGACTTGCCCTGCGGCGATTTACGTCTTGAAACCAATCCGCCCAATCGCTGTCGCACGATCTCTGTCCATTTTTTATCATAGGAGGCTTCATGCCTTGGAAGCTCGCATCATTCGGTACTTTGTTGGCAGCACTCGCGTTGGCGGGTTGCAGCACCCCGGGTGCCTCTGAGCCAGCCAAAGACGCCGCCGCGGCCGGTGCCGGTTACAGCCGCTGTGAGTCGAAGGCCGCCGAATTCACCATAGGCCAGAAAGCTTCGCCCCAGTTGCTGGACCAGGCGCGTACGCGAGCCGGTGCGCAGAACGCACGAATCCTCAAGCCGAACGACATGATTACCCTCGAATACCGCTCCGACCGCTTGAACCTGAGCACCGACGACAACCTGGTGATCACGCGGGTCAATTGCGGCTAAGCCTCTGCTGGCTTTTGCAGCGCCCATAAAAAACCCCGTCACATGGACGGGGTTTTTTTAGCTCAGCGGAGAATTACTCGCCGCGAACTTGTGCCGCTTGCATACCCTTTTGGCCTTTCTCGGCCACGAAGGAAACGGTTTGGCCTTCTTTCAGGCTTTTGAAACCGTCGCTTTCGATAGCTTTGAAGTGTACGAACAGGTCGTCACCGCCACCTTGAGGAGTGATGAAGCCGAAGCCTTTTTCATCGTTGAACCATTTAACGGTGCCGGTTTGGCGATTAGACATGGTGTATCTCCAAGAAACATATATTTGTCAGTAGTGCTGTGCTGCTCAGGCCAACTGGGCACACAGGGCTATCATAGTCGAAATGTTCGGCTTGGGAGCCCCCCCAAGGCATTGTTTGCTAATCAATCGCGTTGCGTTTGATTCTTTGGTCGGCTGAAAGCCCCGATTTACGGGGCTTTAGCTCGAAATATCAGCTCGTAAAAAAAGCCGTAAAAGCTGCGTAATTTGTGAGAAACGGCAGTTTTCGGGCCATTTTTCCGGCGAAACAGGCATGTGAGCCGCCAAGAATCTTACTTTTTCTTCACGACTTTGCAGGACGAAATAGCCGCGACTGCCTTGTTTTTAAGCTCCGGGCTGGCGTTCTGGTTGGTCATGAGTTCCTTGATCTCCGCAGTGCTCAATTCGGCGTTGATCTTGTCTGCGCCACATTCGCAATGGGCTTTGGCAGTTTTGGCATCCACATTCTGGCTCGCAGCTGCGCTGCAATCGCTGACGAAGCTGTCGCGAGCACCGGCTGGCCAGTTCGACGGGGCAGCTGCCTGTGCGCCGAGAGAAAGGAGGGTCAGGGAAGCGGCGAGAGCGAGGGTAGAGGTGAAACGCATCATGAGGATGCTCCTTTGGGTCGAGGACGAACGGCGATTCTCAGTGGGTTTGAGGCGTTGCGTACAGCTCAAGTTCACTTTTGCAGCTATAAAGGCCGGAATTTGTGTTTACGCAAGATGGCGGCGGCGCGATGACCGTTCATCTGTGCTAGCATCCGCAGCCTGGCTATTTCCAGGCGCGCCATTTGCCGCCTTGCCACGTTCTTTTTAGCTCACTCCAGTCACTCTGGTCTGATTATCGGTTGGCCGAAAGGCTCCTGCCGCTGTGAGGCAGGCGTTCATCACTGAACGGCCTGGTGTTGGATCTTGTACTGGCTCATCCCAACCCACGTGACCTTTGGTAGGGGTCACCACTAGGAGAGGAGGCGCCATGCCAACTATTACTCTTCCCGATGGCAGTCAACGTTCTTTCGATCATTCGGTTTCCGTAGCTGAGGTCGCCGCATCCATTGGTGCTGGCCTGGCCAAGGCCACTGTGGCTGGCAAAGTCGACGGCAAGCTGGTCGACGCCAGCGACCTGATCACCTCCGATGCCAGTCTGCAAATCATCACGCCCAAGGATCAAGAGGGGCTTGAGATCATTCGCCACTCTTGCGCTCACCTGATTGGCCATGCGGTCAAGCAGCTGTACCCCACCGCGAAAATGGTGATTGGCCCGGTCATTGACGAAGGTTTCTATTACGATATCGCCTACGAGCGTCCTTTTACGCCGGACGACCTGGCAGCCATCGAGCAGCGCATGCACGCGCTGATCGAAAAAGATTACGACGTGATCAAGAAAGTCACGCCGCGCGCCGACGTGATCGACGTGTTCACCGCCCGTGGCGAAGACTACAAATTGCGCCTGGTGGAAGACATGCCGGACGAGCAGGCCATGGGCCTGTACTACCACGAAGAATATGTCGACATGTGCCGCGGCCCGCACGTGCCGAACACGCGCTTCCTCAAGTCGTTCAAGCTGACCAAATTGTCCGGCGCCTACTGGCGCGGCGACGCCAAGAACGAGCAGTTGCAACGGATCTACGGCACCGCCTGGGCTGACAAGAAGCAGCTGGCTGCCTACATCCAGCGCATCGAAGAAGCCGAGAAACGTGACCACCGCAAGATCGGCAAGCGCCTGAACCTGTTCCACCTCCAGGAAGAAGCGCCGGGCATGGTGTTCTGGCACCCGAACGGCTGGACCCTGTACCAGGTGCTCGAACAGTACATGCGCAAGGTGCAGCGCGAGAACGGCTACCTGGAGATCAAGACGCCTCAGGTTGTTGACCGTAGCCTGTGGGAGAAATCCGGGCACTGGGCCAACTACGCCGACAATATGTTCACCACGCAGTCGGAAAACCGCGACTACGCTATCAAGCCGATGAACTGCCCTTGCCACGTGCAGGTGTTCAACCAGGGCCTGAAGAGCTACCGCGAGTTGCCAATGCGCCTGGCCGAGTTCGGTGCTTGCCACCGTAACGAGCCGTCGGGTGCGCTGCACGGCATCATGCGCGTGCGCGGCTTCACTCAGGACGATGCCCACATCTTCTGCACCGAAGAGCAGATGCAGGCTGAATCCGCTGCGTTCATCAAGCTGACCATGGACGTTTATCGAGATTTCGGCTTTACCGAAGTCGAAATGAAGCTGTCCACTCGTCCGGAAAAACGCGTTGGCTCCGACGAGCTGTGGGATCGCGCCGAAGCGGCACTGGCCGCAGCGCTCGACAGCGCGGGCCTTGCGTACGATCTGCAGCCGGGTGAAGGCGCGTTCTACGGTCCGAAGATCGAGTTCTCGCTGAAAGATTGCCTTGGCCGCGTCTGGCAGTGTGGTACCCTGCAGCTCGATTTTAACCTGCCGATCCGTCTGGGAGCCGAATATGTCTCCGAAGACAACAGCCGTAAACACCCGGTTATGCTGCACCGGGCGATCCTCGGCTCGTTCGAGCGGTTCGTCGGGATCCTGATCGAGCACTACGAGGGTGCATTCCCCGCGTGGTTGGCTCCGACCCAGGCAGTGATCATGAATATCACTGATAAACAGGCAGATTTTGCCGCTGAAGTTGAAAAAACTCTCAACGAAAGCGGATTTCGTGCCAAGTCCGACTTGAGAAATGAAAAGATCGGCTTTAAAATCCGCGAGCATACTTTGCTCAAGGTTCCCTATCTTTTGGTTATTGGAGATCGGGAAGTCGAGATGCAGACTGTCGCTGTGCGTACTCGTGAAGGTGCTGACCTGGGCTCGATGCCCGTCGCCCAGCTCGCTGAGTTCCTCGCGCAAGCGGTTTCCCGGCGTGGTCGCCCAGATTCGGAGTAATTATTATTAAGCGTGAAATGAGACAAGATAAACGAGCTGCACCGAAAGCCCCGATCAACGAGAATATCTCGGCACGTGAGGTTCGGTTAATTGGGGCTGAAGGTGAGCAGCTTGGGATTGTGTCAATTGAAGACGCGCTTCTTAAGGCTGAAGAAGCCAAGCTCGATTTGGTGGAGATTTCCGCCGATGCTGTACCGCCTGTCTGCAAGCTGATGGACTACGGCAAATCGATCTTCGAGAAGAAGAAGCAGGTTGCCGCAGCCAAGAAAAACCAGAAGCAGATCCAGGTTAAAGAAATCAAGTTTCGTCCAGGGACGGAGGAAGGGGATTACCAGGTAAAACTGCGCAACCTGGTACGTTTCCTGAGTGATGGGGACAGGGCCAAGGTATCCTTGCGATTCCGCGGCCGTGAGATGGCCCACCAGGAGCTGGGGATGGAACTCCTCAAGCGGGTTGAAGCTGACCTGCTCGAGTACGGTTCGGTCGAACAGCATCCTAAGATGGAAGGACGCCAACTGATCATGGTCATCGCCCCGAAAAAGAAGAAGTAATCAACAGGGCACGGCAGGCCTTCTGATTATGTTTATCAACTGAATGCGGAGTATCCGAACATGCCAAAGATGAAGACTAAAAGTGGTGCTGCTAAGCGGTTTCTGAAAACTGCTAACGGTATCAAGCACAAGCACGCTTTCAAGAGCCACATCCTGACCAAAATGTCGACCAAGCGTAAGCGTCAACTGCGCGGTAGCAGCTTGCTGCATCCGTCTGACGTGGCAAAAGTCGAGCGCATGCTGCGCCTTCGTTAATTTTTGGATCAAGATAGAGGAAGTAACTCATGGCTCGTGTAAAGCGTGGCGTCATTGCCCGTAAACGTCACAAAAAAATTCTGAAACTCGCTAAAGGCTACTACGGCGCGCGGTCACGCGTATTCCGTGTTGCCAAGCAAGCGGTAATCAAGGCAGGCCAATACGCCTACCGTGACCGTCGTCAGAAAAAACGTCAGTTCCGCGCTCTGTGGATCGCTCGTATCAACGCTGGTGCACGTGTTAACGGTCTGTCCTACAGCCGTTTCATCGCTGGCCTGAAAAAAGCGTCCATCGAAATCGACCGTAAGGTTCTGGCTGAACTGGCCGTGAACGAAAAAGCGGTGTTTGCTGCGATTGTCGAGAAAGCTAAAGCCACCTTGGCTTAAGTACCCCCGACAGTCACCCTGGGTTGCTCCTGCAGCCCTAGGTGGTAAACGTCATAAATAGGGGAAGAGCCTTCAAGCTCTTCCCCTATTTTGTATCTGGAGTCTGTACATGGAAAACCTGGACGCGCTCGTCGCTCAAGCTCTTGAGGCTGTGCAAAGCGCTGAAGATATCAATGCCCTGGAGCAAATCCGGGTTCACTACCTTGGCAAAAAGGGTGAATTGACTCAGGTGATGAAGACCCTGGGGAATTTGCCGGCTGAAGAGCGCCCGCAAGTCGGCGCGCTCATCAACGTCGCCAAGGAGCGTGTCACAGAGGTTCTCAATGCGCGCAAGGCGTCGCTCGAGGAGGCCGATCTTGCGGCCAAACTCGCGGCCGAGTCCATTGATGTCACCCTGCCAGGCCGCGGCCAGGCCTCGGGCGGTCTGCATCCGATCACCCGGACTCTGGAGCGTATCGAGCAGTTCTTCACCCATATCGGCTACGGCATTGCCGAAGGCCCTGAGGTCGAAGACGACTATCACAACTTCGAGGCGCTCAACATCCCAGGCCATCACCCGGCCCGGTCGATGCACGACACCTTCTACTTCAACGCGAACATGCTGTTGCGCACCCATACCTCGCCGGTACAGGTCCGCACCATGGAAGCGAACAAGCCGCCGATCCGCATTGTCTGCCCAGGCCGTGTGTACCGTAGCGACTCGGATATCACCCATTCGCCGATGTTCCACCAGGTCGAAGGCCTGCTTGTTGATCGCGACATCAACTTCGCCGACCTCAAAGGCACCATCGAAGAATTCCTTCGCGTGTTCTTCGAGAAGGAACTGGCGGTGCGTTTCCGTCCATCGTTCTTCCCGTTCACCGAGCCGTCCGCTGAAGTCGACATGGAATGCGTGATGTGCAGCGGTAAAGGCTGCCGCGTCTGCAAGCAGACTGGCTGGCTGGAAGTGATGGGCTGCGGCATGGTTCACCCCAATGTGCTGCGCATGTCCGGCATCGATCCGGAAGAGTTCTCGGGCTTTGCCTTCGGTATGGGCGTTGAGCGTCTGGCCATGCTGCGTTACGGCGTGAACGACTTGCGTCTGTTCTTCGACAACGACTTGCGGTTCCTCGCGCAATTTCGCTAGTCGTAACGAATCTTTAGGAGAGCAGGATGAAATTCAGTGAACAATGGCTGCGCGGCTGGGTAAGCCCGCAGGTAGATCGCGATGAGCTGGTTGCTCGTCTGTCGATGGCCGGTCTTGAGGTCGATAGCGTTACGCCGGCCGCCGGTGTTTTCAGCGGTGTGGTAGTGGGCGAGGTGCTGAGCACCGAGCAGCACCCTGATGCCGATAAATTGCGTGTGTGCCAGGTCAGCAATGGCGCGCAAACCTTCCAGGTCGTGTGCGGAGCGCCAAACGTGCGCCCGGGCCTGAAGATCCCGTTTGCCATGATCGGTGCTGAGCTGCCGGGCGACTTCAAGATCAAGAAGGCCAAGCTGCGTGGCGTTGAGTCCAACGGCATGCTGTGCTCCCAGGCAGAACTGCAAGTAGGTGAGGGCAATGATGGTCTGATGGAATTGCCGGCCGACGCACCAGTGGGCCAGGACATCCGTGTTTACCTGGAATTGGAAGACGCCAGCATTGAGGTCGACCTGACCCCGAACCGTGGCGACTGCCTGTCCCTCGCCGGCCTGGCCCGTGAAGTGGGCGCGTTGTACAACGCCCCGGTCACCCGCCCAGTGGTTGCAGCCGTGGCTGCCGTTCATGAAGAGGTGCGCCCGATCGAAGTGCTGGCGCCAAACGCCTGCCCACGTTACCTGGGGCGTGTGATCCGCAACGTCGACCTGTCCAAGCCAACCCCGCTGTGGATGGTTGAGCGTCTGCGTCGGGCCGACGTACGCAGCATCGACGCTGCCGTCGACATCACCAACTATGTGATGCTTGAGCTGGGCCAGCCGCTGCACGCCTTCGATCTCGCCGAAATCAACGGTGGCATCCGTGTTCGCATGGCTGAAGAAGGCGAGAAGCTGGTTCTGCTCGACGGTCAGGAAGTCAGCCTGCGTGCCGACACCCTAGTGATTGCCGACCACTCCCGCGCCCTGGCGATCGCCGGCGTGATGGGGGGCGAGCACAGCGGTGTGTCCGAGACGACCCGTGACGTATTTCTTGAAAGTGCGTTCTTCGACCAGATCGTTATCGCTGGCAAGGCTCGTTCCTACGGCCTGCACACCGATGCCTCGCACCGCTACGAGCGTGGTGTGGACTGGAAACTCGCCCGTGAAGCCATGGAGCGCGCCACTGGCCTGCTGCTGGAAATCACCGGTGGCGAAGCCGGCCCGATCACCGAAACCGTCAACGAGCAGTACTTGCCGTCCGTTGCCCCGATCACCCTGCGCGCCAAGAGCGTTGAGCAAATGCTCGGCCTGGTAATCGCGCCGGCTGAAATCGAGCAGTTGCTGTCGGCCCTCGGCCTGGGTATTTCCTCGAGCGGGGAAGGGCAGTGGACCGTTGAGGTGCCAAGCCACCGCTTCGACATCAGCCTGGAAGTCGACCTGATCGAAGAACTGGCCCGCCTGTACGGCTACAACCGTCTGCCGGTTCGTTACCCGCAAGCCCGCCTGGCACCGCAGCCCAAGGCTGAGGCGCGTGCGCACCTGCCTGAGCTGCGTCGCCTGCTGGTTGCCCGTGGCTACCAGGAAGCGGTGACCTACAGCTTCATCGATCCAAAGCAGTTTGAACTGTTCAACCCGGGCGTCGAGCCACTGTTGCTGGCTAACCCGATTTCGAACGACATGGCTGCCATGCGCTCGTCATTGTGGCCAGGCCTTGTGAAAGCCCTTTCCCATAACCTGAACCGTCAGCAAGACCGCGTGCGCATGTTCGAAAGCGGCCTGCGTTTTGTCGGTCAGTTGGACGGCCTGAAGCAAGAGCCGATGCTGGCTGGCGTGGTCTGCGGCAGCCGTCTGCCGGAAGGTTGGGCGCAGGGCCGCGACGCCGTGGACTTCTTCGACGTCAAGGCTGACGTGGAAGCAGTGCTGGGCTTTGCGGGTGCGCTGGATGCCTTCACTTTCCTGCCTGGCAGCCACCCAGCGCTGCACCCGGGCCAGACGGCACGCATCGAGCGTGAAGGGCGCCTGGTAGGTTTCGTTGGTGCCATTCACCCTGAACTGTCGAAAACCCTCGGCTTGGACCGTCCGGTCTTTGTGTTTGAGCTGGTTCTGGCTGAAGTTGCTTCGGGCAAAATGCCTAAATTCTGCGAGTTGTCGCGCTTCCCTGAAGTGCGCCGCGACCTGGCGCTGATCGCCGACCGTGAAGTGGCCGCCACTGCCGTTCTGGATGTGATCCGTGAAAATGCAGGGGAATGGCTCACAGACCTCAGGCTATTTGACGTCTATCAGGGTAAAGGCATTGATCCGCATAGAAAAAGCCTTGCAGTTGGCTTGACCTGGCAGCATCCATCGCGCACTCTTAATGACGATGAGGTGAATACCACGACACAAAATATCCTCACCTCGCTCGAACAAAGGTTGAACGCCACGTTAAGGAAGTGACGTATGGGGGCTTTGACGAAAGCTGAGATGGCGGAACGTCTGTACGAAGAGTTGGGTCTGAACAAGCGCGAGGCCAAGGAATTGGTCGAGCTGTTTTTTGAAGAAATCAGACACGCTCTGGAAGACAACGAACAGGTCAAATTGTCCGGTTTCGGCAATTTTGACCTGCGGGACAAACGCCAGCGGCCTGGCCGCAATCCAAAAACGGGAGAAGAAATCCCGATCACGGCTCGCCGTGTGGTCACCTTTCGTCCAGGGCAGAAGTTGAAGGCCCGAGTTGAGGCTTATGCTGGAACCAAGTCATAACGACGAGCTACCCGTCATCCCAGGCAAACGCTACTTCACCATTGGTGAAGTCAGCGAGCTCTGTGCGGTAAAACCGCACGTTTTGCGCTATTGGGAGCAGGAGTTTCCTCAACTCAACCCCGTCAAGCGCACAGGTAACCGTCGGTATTATCAGCGCCAGGATGTGCTGATGATCCGACAGATCCGCGCGTTGCTGTACGATCAGGGGTTCACCATCAGCGGCGCTCGCCAGCGTATGTCCGGTGATGAAGCCAAAGACGACACTACGCAATACAAGCAAATGATCCGCCAGATGATCTCCGAACTCGAAGATGTACTGGTGGTTTTGAAGAAGTAATTCCGGCTTTTAAAATACTTCCACATTTCAAAAGCTTGCGGTATATTCCGGTTCGCTTCGTTAGGAAGCAAACCCAGTAACACGCCTAGTCGGGGCGTAGCGCAGTCCGGTAGCGCACTAGCATGGGGTGCTAGGGGTCGAGTGTTCGAATCACTCCGTCCCGACCATATTTTTCAATGACTTAGCCCAGCTTTAGCGAGTTGGGTTTTTTCATGTCTGCGATTTTTTTCGTTTTGGTAGTGAATTGGTAGTGAATTGAGACTTGCTGGTCCCCAGCGTTGGCGCGCTGAGCTGGCCGAGGGCGGTGAAAGATTACCGCTGGTGCGAGCGGTCTCAACCCGCCAGCCCAAAATGACCCCGTTACGCTTGATCTATCCTGCCTTGCTCAGATTCCATTGTAATCAGTCGATCCAGCACCTGGCCGCGCTTCAGATCGTGCTTTTTGGCCAACTCGTCAAGGATTGTGATCGCGCTTTTCGATAGCATGACGTTTACCTGCTTCTTGTCCGCTGTGCGTTCATCGAACTGCTTGCGACTCCACCGCTGCTTGATCCGCTGAATGACGGCCTTCTGCTCGCTGCTTCCATACTTCGCTTTGTCGAAATACATGAGCAGCTCTTGATGGTTGCTGATGGGAAGCTGCTCTTCGGATATGAATCTATCGTTTCTTTCCACCCATTCCCATGCGCACTGACAGCGCCGAGCGCCTTCTTTTTTGTCTTCAAACCAGGCGAACTCACGATCATTTGCCTTGTGCTTGAGCCACTCCTTGCGAAGGTGTTCGATTTCCCGGGCCTTATCTGCAATATCGACGTCCCAGATATCGAGCGTGGCGATGAAATGATTTCTGCCCGTGAGGTGTACCAGTTCTTGAGACAGCCCCTTAGGAGGTCTCAGGTCGCTGACCTCTTCAATCCTGCTAAGCAGCCATTGGTATTGCCTTTCACCTCCGTCAATCCACTTTAGGCAGTCATCTGGGAGCATAAACCGATCTTTCTTCTGGTTTGCTACCCCAAGCAAATAGGGCTTTCGCTTTAGGGTGTGGGCTATGACGCTCCTCATGGTCGTGCCGTTACAGGTGGAGGGGTCTAGTCTGGCGCGTCGGTAATGCTGCAAGTAGAGCCATAACCAGATGTCACGACGGGTGTTCTGTCGCGACTCCTTGAGTAACTGGGCCAGTTCATCGCGCCCGTCATCCTTCGTGTCTAAGCTGAAACCAATTTTCACAAAGCGCTAACCATCCAGAATGGATCTGCTAGTTCTATTTAATTTTAACTAGCTTCCTCTTAGAGCCAGACGTCGATCTGACGTGCTTCAAAGACCAGTGGCTGGCCGTGTTCGAGCAACCGCCGAATACTTGGCCCGAGCAAGTCTTGCGGGCCGTCCAGCGGTTTGACCGACGTTGCTTGGAAACGCTGCTGATTGGTGCTGACTCGTTCCAGGATCTGTCGGTCCTGGCGCAGTATTCTCTGGAACAATTGGCGTAACACGCTGCGTTTGAGCACCGCCGGAAGCCAGCGACGAGTCGTGGCGATCCGTGCAAACAGGCGTAACTGACCGTTACCGCAAGGAGTCAGCCAGGCGCTGACTAGGAGATTGAGGCCGCCGTTGCGGTCGCGGTACTCGATTTCCGCCAGACCCGGCAACCGGAAACGTCCCATGCTGGTGCCGCGTTCACCTTCGAGCAGTCGCGAAATCAGTCCTGACTGTTTGCTTTCTTCGCTGTACAGGGCTTCGACGCCATCGACGAGCGGGCGGACCCAGGCACTGATTTTCTGTCGTTGTTTGTCATGACGGATCCAGCCGGAGTGGACGAAATGGGTGTGGAAGCCGTCGAGGAAATTTTCCGCCGCGTCTTGCAACGAACACTGCACTTGATCGGTGATCCAGAACGTATCGAGTTTCTGCCGGTGTTCGGCGGGTGCAACGGGCGGCGCCAGAGGGCTCTCGGTGCTCAGGCTAATCCACACCAGCCCATGGGCTTCGCAACTGGGCAAACTGTCGAGCAGCGGCTTGCTGCACGGCGCCAGGTCGGTGCCGGGCACTCGGGTGCAACGTCCGTCGGCGGCAAACCGCCAGCCGTGATAAGGGCACTCGATCTGCCCGTCGCGGACCTGACCCGCGCTCAATGGCGCGAAGCGGTGCGGGCAGCGATCCGGCAGCGCGGCAGGGCGGCCCTCGTTGGCTCGGAACAGCACCAGTGGCGTGTCGTGCACCTGGCACGCCAACGGTGTGTTTAGCAGTTCGTGGCTGAGTGCCACTGGCCACCACTGATCAAGCAGATTCACAGTTTGAGATTCCTCATCATGGGCACGCCGATGCCATGCAGCAGGCGGCTAAGCACTGTCCATACCAGCCGTCGGCCCCAGGACAAATGGGCGACGTGGATCAGGCTGTATTCGATCTGCGGCTGCCCGCCGCGCAAGCGTTTAAACTCGGCGGCGCCGGAGCTGAAATTAAGCACCTGGCGGCGCTCGACGGCTTCTTGCAGGCATAGGCGGGTCAGTTGCCGATAGAGCCCGGCCCGCTGTGGTAATGCAGTGTCATAACCGACTATCGGGGTGCTGATCATCGCCGAATTTGCGAACCAGCCCAGCGCGCCGTCGATACGTCCTTCAGGGCTGCGCAAGGCACGCAGTTCGAGCCAGCCTTCGTGTTGGCCGCGCTGCATCCACTGGGCGCTGTAGTGCGGGTTCAGAGTGCAGTACTTGTTCAGATAAAGCAGGTTGTAGAGGTGTTCGATGCGCTGGAAGTCGGTGTCGCTCAGCGCAGTGCCTGGCACCACGTCATACGGGCTGCGCCGCAACAGTGTGGCGTCCAGCCGGGTGTTGTGGTGCTTGAGAAACGGCGCCTGCGCCCCGGCCCGACCGTCGAACAGATAGACCTGGCGGCTGGGGATGCTCAGGTAGCCGAGGGCTTCCAGGCATTGGCGCAATTCACGGTTGCTGAAATCGTTGAGCGAGCGAAAGCCGAACCCGTGATCAGGAAAGTCTCGCCGCAGCAGCGCGGTGATCGCTGGCAGTTCGGCGACGTTCCAGTCAGTCGGATAAAGATTGGTCGACAGCAGCCAGTTGTTCACCTGCACCAGTTGGTCGACCTTGGCCGCGCTCAGCAGGCGGTCGACGCCTTGGGTCAGCAGCTTCAGCGGCCAGGTCAGCCATGGCCGGCCGAGGCGCTTCAGCTCTTCGCGGGCATAACCGCTGTAGGCTGTTTGGGGCGACACCACATAGCAGTTGTCGTCTGGTTCGTTGCCTTCGGTGATGCTGACCGGAAATTGCTGCGCACCGGTGTCGAGCAGCGCCATGCGGGTGCTGACATTGCCGATCAAGGCCCCGCCGGCGCAGGCGCGAACATAGCGCCGGGCGAGGCTGTCATTGGGGTTGGCAGGTTCGCTGAGGAGTTGCTCTTCGAGCAGCAGCTTCATGGCGTGCGCTCGCTTAACGGCTGGCCGTTCCACTCGATGTCCGCCGTGGACGCGGCCAGCAATCCGCAGCGCCGGGACGCGGCCCGGGCGATGATTTCTCCCAGGCTCAATATTTGCGCAACCAGCGGCCAGAAGTCGCCTTTCTGGACGATGACATCGCGGGCGGCGGCGTAATCACGCCAGAACGGAGCGCTGAAGGCGCGTTGCGGTGCCGCCAGGAGAAGCATGGCCAGCGCGATCATCCGTGGTTCGGATGTCGGTTCCAGTACGCGCTCGGGTGGATCGCTCAAGCTACTTACTAATGACCTGCGTTGGTTGTCGAACAGGTGCACACCGCTGGTAGCCCGTGGGTTGCACTCCAGCACATGGAAACGGCCGTCGCGGTCCTCAATAAAGTCGAAACCCACCTGGCCGCTGTAGCCTGTTTCGCGGCCAAACTGTTCGATGAACCGGCGCACCGGTTCCGGTGCGCTTGGCTGGAAATAGATTCCCGAGCCACGGCCCACCCGGTAGCGCGGGTGATAACAGCTGTGGGCGCGCAGGACTCCGTCGATCAGCACGCTGAAACTGCAAAACTCCCGCCCTTCGATAAACCGCTGCGCCACCCACGGAGCGGCGTGAGTGGGCTGCACGTTGCTCAACTGTTGGGCCGACGGGCGAATCAAGGTCTGCGAGGCGAAGCGCGAGTACGCCGGTTTGAACACCCACTGCGCGGCCTCGTCGGCGAGTGCTAGCAATGCCTGACGGTCCGACAGCAGACGGGTTTCGGGGGCGGCCAGGGCCCAACCATCGGTCATGGCCGCAAAGTGACCCTTGTGATGCACGCGGTGCAACAGCGCAAAGTCGCTGGTCAGCACCCGACACAACGGTGCCAGGCGTTCGAGGCCGTGGGCCAGGTAAAACACTTCTTCGCAGGTTGGCAGAAGCAGGTCGATGCGCTGCGTCTCGATCACCGTCGCGAGCGCTTCGACCCAGGCCGCAGGGCCCCGTCGCGGCTCGGGCAAGCGCACGTAGTGCTGCGCCGAGCGGCTGAAACGGCTGAGCGGCTGGCTCAGCGAATCGCCGACGCTGACGGTCCATCCGGCCTCGTCAAAGGCTCGCGCCCATTCCAGGCAGGCAGGCGCACGTGCGCCGAGAATTAGTACGTGCATGGCAAACCCTCGGGCAATTGCAGGAGTTTCAGGCGTCGGCGCTTGGCGTGTGGCGGCGGCGCCTGCCAATGGCCGAAGCTCAGCGCCGGAGGTTGCAGGCCCTGTTGGGCACACAGTGCATGGACGCTGGCGCTGAGGGCCGCGCACAGGCTAGCGTAGTCGTCGGCGGTGCGCAGGTTGATCTGCCAGTGAAGGCCTTGCTGGTGGATTTCATATTCCTGCAACGAGGCGCCGTGCATCAGCAAGGCGCGGCGCAGTACGTCGGGATAGAGCGCCAGCAACTGACGCCCGGCCAGGTCAGGCAGCCAGAGAACGTCATCGGCGCGGCCCTCGACCGCCGCAATCGCCCGTTCGACCCGCCCGCAGGCGCAAGGCGTTTCGGCAACCCGTAGGATGTCGTTGAGGCGGTAGCGCACAATCATCTGCGTGCGCCGGGAGAAGTCAGTGATGATCGGCTGAAACCGCGTGTGTGCGGCGTCCAGCCAGTCTGGCTCGATGTGCAGATGGCTTTCGTTCAGGTGCAGGGTGCCTTGCTCGCAGGTGTAGCCGAGAAAGCCTTCGCTGGCCTGATAAATCTGCTGCGGCACGACGCCGAACGCCCTGTGGACAGCATCGGCGTCAGCACTTTCGAGGACTTCAGCCACCGACAGAATGTGCGTGGGGCGGATCGTCAGGCGCCCGGCCAGCGCCGCTTCGGCGAAGCCGCGCAGCACGGTGGCCGGGGCCACCAGCACATCGGGATGCTGCGCGTTGAGGCGTGTCAGCGATGCGTCCAGGCCGAGGGTCAGGTCGTGAAAGGCGAAGTCGATTCGGCGACTAGCCAGGGTGGTGTAGAGGCGGCTGTTGGCGCGCAGGAAAAACGCGAGCCGCAGCGGCGCGCGCCAAGGGCAGAGCAAGCGTGGCATCAGATGGCGGGGCAAGGTCCGCGCGAGCAGGATGCCGGCCCAGCGCTGGCGCTCCAGTGCACTGACCAGAAACACCCCTTGATTACCCGAGGTGCCGCTCGACAGCCCGACGGTGATGTCGCCCAGCGTCGGGCTGAAGTCGCGGGACTCTTCCGCCTGGCGCGCCACCGGCAACACCTGTTCCAGGCTCAGGCCACGGGTGTTGAACCCGGTGAAGTCGCCCATCAAGGTGGCTTTGTCCATCAGTGGTAGATCGGTGAGGTCGGTGACGGTCAGGTTTTTGAAGCGCCGGGCCTGGGGCAGCACACGCTGCAGGAAATGCTTCAACTGTTTGGCCTGCCAGGCTTCCAGTTGTTCGCGTCGAGTGAATCGCAGCCGGTAGCGGCTGTGGATAAAACTCAGCGCGCTACGCAGCGTCCCGATCAACCGTTCACTGCTCATCGCTGAACGCCTCCCAGGCCTGGGTGCAATGGGACGGCAACACCGCTACGGCCGGTTCACGGCGGATCAATGTGCCTAGGCCGCTGTAGGTCTGGCGGTACTGTTTGGCGTCGTGGTTGGCAAACCATAGCGCGGGCGGAGCCGGCAGGCGCTCGGCGCGGCAGGCGGGCACCGACCAACAGGCGTCCGCCACCAGAAACACCGGGCGACCCTGGGCATCCGGGATGAACAAACCGAGCTGGCCCTCGCTGTGCCCCGGCAACGGCACTCCGATCAGGCTGCCGTCGCCGAGCAAGTCGAGACCCTGGCTGAAGGGCGCCATCCAATCCGGCAGCGCAACGTTTTTGCAGGTGTCGGCGAGGGCCAAGCGTGCGGCAAAATCGTCCGGCAGCAACGCCGGCAGATGACCGCCGAGGGTGGCGCGCCAGCGGTGGCCGCGCAGGCTTTCGATGTGTCGACGGTCGGCGTCCAGGGCAATGAACGAAGCCTGGGGGAAGTCCCGCAGCCCGGCGATGTGATCGCTGTGAAAGTGCGAAATGATCACCGTACGAATGTCGTTCGGACCAATGCCGAAGGCCTTCAACTGGCCGAGCAGTTGCTCCTGAACCGGCAACTGTACCGGCACCGCGCCGCGATATAGGCGTTCGGGCAGCGCTTGGGTGGCGTTAAAAAAGTGCTCGGCGTAACCGGTGTCGTAAAGCATCCACCCTGCATCGGGGTGGCGAATCAGGCCGCACAACGCAGGGAAACGTCTCGGTGCCCACCGCCCGCCACGATCAGCCATGCATTCCAGGTGCTGGCACCAACCGGCGCGCAGTACATTGAGGCTTACCGTCCGGCTCATGATCGCGCTCCTTGTTGGGCGAGCCACCATTGCGCGTGCTGTCGAATACCTTCGTTCTGTGTCACCACGGGGCGGTAACCCAGCTCGTTGCGGATGGCACTGAGGTCTAGGGTCTGGCTGAACGCCAGCACTCCAGCGCCATAGCGGGTCAGCAAAGGCTCGTCGCTGCCACGCAGGCGAGCGCTGGTTTCCAGCGCCCGCGCAACCGCGTCCACCAGCCGCCACGGCAGGCGCTGGGTGCGCAGGTTCAAACGGAACTGTTCGGCGATGCTGTGCAGCAAGTCTTCGAAGGCCAGCGGCGTGCCATTGCTGACGTTGTAGGTGCAAACGGCTCGCGGCAGGGGTTGGGTCAGGCTCAGCGCCACCGCGTGCACCAAGTTGTCGATGCAGGTCAGGTCCAGTTGAGCCCGGCCGCCGCGCATCAGCGGGATCGGCCCGCGCTGCATGACGCGTAGCAAACGTGGCATTAGCGTCCCGTCCCACGGACCAAAAACCGCACGCGGACGCAGGATCACCGCTTCGGCGAGCCCGGCCGCATGCACCCGTGTTTCGGCCAGCGCCTTGCTGCGGGCATACTCGTTGACCGGTGGTGGCAGTGGTTCGTCTTCGCGGATGCCCAGACGATCACGGAAGGCGAAATACAGACTTGGTGTCGACAGGTGCACTAAGCGTTTCACCGTGTTGGCGTGGCAGGCGTGGAGCACTTCGTCGGTGGAATCCAGGTTGGCCTGGGCAAACGACTGCGGCGTACCCCACGGCGAGGATAACGCCGCGCAATGGACAATGGCGGCGCAACATCGTGTGGCGTCGATCAGCGTAGCGGTGGCCGCAGGCGTACCGTGTTCCAGCGGGAGCCAGCGCACAGTGGTCGGGCTGTGGCGAATAACCTCGGCTGCCGCCACGGCGTTGCGGCCGCTGAACTGCACCTCGCAGCCTTCGGCCGCCAGTTGCCAGACAATGTGCCGGCCAATGAACCCGGTGCCGCCGGTGACTAGAATCTTCATCAGTACTCCAGGACCATGCCGCCAAGCGACAGACCCGCGCCGGTGCCTATCAGCATTAGCCGTTGCCCGCGCTGGATGCGCTGGTCGCGGATGGCGATGTCCAGTGCAGTGGGCAGTGATGCAGCAACCTGGTTGCCGTGGTGGGCAAAAATGTCGATAACTTTTTTCGGGTCGAAACCCAGGCGTTTGGTGGCGTGCTGCATCGCCTGTTGGCTGGCCTGATGGGGGATGACCCAGTCGATTTGTGCTTGGGTTAGCCCGGCCTGGATTAACAATTCATCCCTTAGTGTGGGTAAATGTTTGGCTGCAAGGCGGAACACGCCTTTTCCCTGCATCGAAAAGCTAGTCAGTGGTTCGAACGGAGTATCAATGCGCCGTGGGTGGTAGCGCGAGCCACCGGCCGGGATCTGGCATAGGTGCGCGCCTTCGGAAAATGTCTTGAGGCTGGAGGCAATGATCTTTGGCCCGCCATCGCTGACGCCCAGCACCACGGCGGCCGCGCCGTCGCCGAAAATTCCGCAGACTTCCACGTGCTGCCAGTCCAACCCGCACGAAGCGATATCCGAACAGACCAGCAGAATGCGTTGGTAGCGCCCGGCAATCAGCGG
Source organism: Pseudomonas sp. RA_15y_Pfl1_P11 (assembly GCF_963970975.1). NCBI lineage: Bacteria > Pseudomonadati > Pseudomonadota > Gammaproteobacteria > Pseudomonadales > Pseudomonadaceae > Pseudomonas > Pseudomonas sp. RA_15y_Pfl1_P11. The sequence goes on along the minus strand of NZ_CAXAOY010000025.1, from coordinate 4,094 downwards.
CCACGACAGAGTGTCGACGGCAGCGATGAAACCCAGGCAACTGGCGTTGATGTCCATGGCAGGAATACCGGATTGACCCAGTCCCAGTTCGCGGTGCAGCAAGGCCGCGTTACACGGCATGCCTTGGTCCATGGTGCCACTGGCGCAGGCAATCAGGTCGATCTGATCCAACTCAAGGCCGGATGCGAGCAAGGCGTTGCGGGCCGCAATAGCGCCGAGGCTGGCCGCCGTTTCGGCTGTGGTGGCCACATATCGTTGGACCACACCGCTGATGCGCGCCACGCTGCCTGCCGTTAGGCCTAGCTCAGCATCCAGTCCGGCGCTGGTGATAATTCGCTCGGGTAGGGCGTGCCCGGAACCTAAAATGGCCATAGGTCTAGAGACGGGTGGCAACAGCTGTGAAGTATGCATTCAAGTTCCGGTTGGAGAGGAGGGGCATCCACGACCCAGAGAGTTCCCCTCGCTCAGGTGCGAGCAAGCAGGAAGTGCGGCTACCGAGTTAATAGGTGTCCGACAACATGGATTTGTAGTAGTAAAGGAAGACGTTCTGTTTGAGGCCTAGCAGCTCTGCTGCGTTGCATTGCCAAGGCATGCAAGCCTGCTGCCTTTTTTTGATTCATGGCGATTTTTCCAACGGGTACTGCAACTCCACGCAGGTCGTGCCTGCCCGCAAACATCTCTTTGGAAATAGAGGTTTTTGCGAGCTCAAGATAATCAGCAGAAAGTTTATTGGAGTAGGACATCCGTGACCTTTTAAATGAGATTGGCGCGACTCTCTCATTAGAGTTGTAACGACGCCGGGCAAAAAAATGAGATTTAAATTATTCATTTCGAGCGCGCTCGTTTATGTGCGTGCGCAACGCAAGCATCAGAAACCCACGGTCCAAAAAAAATTAAAATCCGCGCCACCGCATTAATATTTTAGCGTTTTCCTGTCGAGCCTAAGCGATTGAAATATGAATGGATCCCCTAACTCCTTCCTTTTTTGGCGACTTGAGAACGGCCGAAAAGTAAATGTTGCGGGCAAACCTTACACTCGCCGCAATAGACAGGTCTGTAGGAGTATTCTTAAAGTGCGTGTGGAAATTTCCCGATCGACCGATATTTGGATGCTGAAACGTGCGAAAATAAACCGCCATCATGGGCCAAAAGTTGCCCGCTGAAGTGTGGATAACACTGTGAATGAATTTCTAGAGGGCACTGCGCATCCATCTGCTGCAATACGGCGCAGCCAGCGCTCCTGCTCGGCGAGTTGCAGATACTCTGCTTGCTGGGCTGCGAGAAGTTGCCGATAGACGAACTCCACCGGTTCAGGCATCGACAGTACCGTCTGATAATCCAGGGCGAATCGTCCGGCCAGCACTGCTGAGAATATAGGGACCCACAGGCATATTTGCGCTGCTGGTTCCAAGCAATGGTCAAGTTTATGCAAGAAAATTAAATTCTTTGTTTATCAATGACATGAATCTAAAGCCGTAGGCTTGGCTAACTCCTAACATAGAAATTATCAATAAAAGTGCGCAAGAAGTTGCGCACTTGTCTGTGAGTATTTAAGTGCGCGCCCTGTAGAGATGGATTCTAGGATTATCCGCCCTTCAGTGTGCAACTTTTGGCGTATGATGGCAGTTTGGCCTGGCTGATGGCGTGCGAGGAATTTGAAGTTTTTACCTTGCATGAATAATGATAAGATTCGTGCATTCAGTTTGCACGGAAAAGGATCTTTTAATGGTCGGGCGCGTTTTATTATCCCTTTGCACTTTAGTGCTGCTAACAGGCTGCCAAGCGCAATCATCCCCTTTACCGAAGAGTCAGAAGCTTTCGCCAGATAAAGTCGCTGAAATCAATGCGACTATTGAGCAAAAATACCCAAAGCTTTCCACTGAGGTTCGCGGGAAATTGCTGAACACAGTGGTGCAATCACTGGACAATATGGTGTTTGTCGAAGGTGGCGAGTTCGAGATGGGTGATTTTGGTTGGCCGCATGACGACGCCCCGGCAAATATGTGCGACTGGCCATGTGGCGTAAACCCGGACCGAATGGGACCGATCAGTATGGGCGTTAATAATAAATTCGTTCATCCCGTTAAGCTGAGCAGTTACTCCCTGTCAAAGTTTCAAACAACACTGACCGATTTCGATTTGTTTTTTATTGCTCAGGGCAAACCGTTGTTTGATGCAGAAAATCGCAAGCGAGAAGATCTGAAGGAAATTATTTACGCGCCCAAGCTTCCTGCTCCAGTCCAAAGCTGGCAAGAAGCCAAGGACTATTGCGGTTGGTTAGGGGCGCTAAGTGGCTTTTCTGTGGATCTGCCCACTGAGGCCCAGTGGGAATATGCCGCCCGCAATCGTGGTCAACATGTGGCGTTCTCCACCGACAATGGCAGCTTGAACTACGGACGAAATTTTCCTGCATCAGGTAAAGGTGAGCGCCTTACCTTTGCGGTTGATAGCTTTGTCCCTAACCCCTTGGGAATTTACAATCTATCCGGAAATGCCACTGACTGGGTCAATGACTGGTATGACAAAGACTATTATAGCTACTCACCGCTTGAGAATCCGACCGGCCCCGAGACAGGCACTCTTCGGGTTCTTAGAGGTTCGGGCTATCCAGAAGACCCATTGCTCAGCGCTAGTACTGTACGGCGGTGGGCAGAGGAACCGGTAAGAAAACGCCATGTACCTGGCTTTAGCTTCCGCTGTGCTATTCAATCCGATCAGCCGCTATAAAGCAGAAACATAGAGAGCGCTATAAATGCGCCCTCATTATTTGATAAATTTTTAGGCCAAACCATCCTTCAGTGTGCAACTTTTGGCGCATGGTGGCAGTTTGGCCTGGCTGATGGCGTGCGAGGCATTTGAAGTTTTTACCTTGCATGAATAATGATAAGATTCGTGCATTCAGTTTGCACGGAAAGGGATCTTTTAATGGTCGGGCGCGTTTTCTTACCCCTTTGCACTTTAGTGCTGCTAACAGGCTGCCAAGCGCAATCCTCCCCTTTGCCGAAGAGCCAGAAGCTCTCGCCAGATAAAGTCGCTGAAATCAATGCGACTATTGAGCAAAAATACCCAAAGCTTTCCACTGAGGTTCGCGGGAAATTGCTGAACACAGTGGTGCAATCACTGGACAATATGGTGTTTGTCGAAGGTGGCGAGTTTCAGATGGGGGATTTCGGTTGGCCATATGACGATGACCCCGCCAATATGTGCGACTGGCCATGCGGCGAGGACCCGGAACGAATGGGGCATATAAGCATGGACGGTGATGACGACTTCGTTCATCCCGTTAAGCTGAGCAGTTACTCCCTATCAAAATACCAGACGACACTCGGAGATTTCGATCTGTTTTTTATTGCTCACGGCAAGCCGCTGTTTGATGCAGAAGATCGCAAGCGAGAAGACCTGAAGGGTGTTCTTTACGCGCCCAAGCTTCCAGCGCCAGTCCAAAGCTGGCAAGAAGCCAAGGATTATTGCCGTTGGCTGGGGAGGCTGAGTGGTTTTCCGGTGGATCTACCCACAGAAGCCCAGTGGGAATATGCCGCCCGCAATCGTGGACAACATGTGGCGTTCTCCACCGACAATGGCAGTTTGAACTACGGACGAAATTTTCCTGCATCAGGTAAAGGTGAGCGCCTTACCTTTGCGGTTGATAGCTTTTTCCCTAACCCCTTGGGAATTTACAATCTATCCGGAAATGCCACTGACTGGGTCAATGACTGGTATGACAAAGACTATTATCGCTACTCACCGCTTGAGAATCCGACCGGCCCCGAGACAGGCACACTTCGGGTGCTAAGGGGGTCGAATTATCCAGAAGACCCATTGCTCAGCGCGAGTACAGTAAGACGGTGGGCAGAGGAACCTGTAAGAAAACAGCATGCTCCTGGCTTTAGCTTCCGCTGCGCTATTCAATCCGATCATCCGATATAGAGAAAAAATAATGAGGGCGCTATAACTGCGCCCTCATTATTCGTAACTGATCCATAAACCCCACCTATTCAAAAAAAGGTGAACCGTTCAGGATGCGACATTCCGTTATTTCTTGTGCTTGATATCCACCACCGTTCCTGCCCGTACGTCTTTGATCGGCGAGAGCA